>JALUZI010000038.1 GCA_027012045.1 Desulfurococcales archaeon | reverse complement strand
TATTTTTACACCGAGCTTCCTAGACTTGGAGTAGTATCCGTATACTACTGAGTCGTGATGAAAACTCCCGTCTTGAGGTCCTATTGCAGCGCTATGAATATTTGAGAGGTTGAGGAAGGGGTATCTCCTCTCTAGTTCGCCTTTGTCCATGAAGATTATTGGGACACCTAGGGGCTTCCATAGATCCTCGTTGTATTTCATGTACGCGTCAGATGTCTCCTCGTCTGGGAAGAGCCATAGGTATCCTCCCTTTACTACGAGGGGGTTGTAGCCGGTTAGCTTTGGGAGGGAAAGTAGTCTTTTCCTCGACTCAATGGCGAATTGCGTGTTCTCCTTGCTGAAGAAGTGTACTCTGAAATGGGTTGCGTTCCTCGTGCTTGCCCCGTACCCTATGTAGCCCTTCTCGAGCACGCATATCCTTCCAGGTTTCCCCGTCCTGAGTGCTAGGTGGAGTGCTGTTGAGAGGCCGGCTATACCACCGCCTACAACCAAGTACTCGTACTCCGCCATTTTTCAGTTCACCTCTCCCGCGAGTTCCTTTAGTGTTGGTAGCATGTGTGGCGGACGTATGCGGAACCACCCGAGGTTCTCTAGGCTTGTCTTCTTATAGGCTGATAGTACAGAGATTGCGGCTGGTATTGTGAGTCTTCCCTGCTCCGCTCCAGTGCCTACTCCAGTGTACCGTTTTATTAGTTCCATTTGTGTGTAACCGGCTTCGTACGCCTTTACTAGGTCTTCGAGGACTATGTCTATATCCCAGTCTACGAATTGCAGGCCTTCAATGTTTCTTGTTTGCCAATAGTCAACGCTATCGATTTCTAGAGTATAGTTTAAGCCATTGCTGTTTCTAACCTCTATTGATTCATTTTTACAAATATTGCTAAATTCACTGTACACCTCCTCACTAACACCCTCTGAGCCCCTGGCCGCTAGGAAGCCAGCGATTTCAGCCTGCTTCAACGCGCATTCTTCATCAAAGAATCCCGCGGCGAGACCTGCCACAAAAACGCCCTCGGTTACCTTGCCTAGTCCGTCATGCCTAACAGTAAATCTTCCCTTTGACGGTAAAAATATGGGAGAGCCAGTGTCCTGGAGGACCGGGTTGATATCGGGGAAAGGTGTAAGAGCCGATACAACCATGTCTACATCCAACTTGCTTCCATCATCCAACAAGATAGACTTTACCTTATTACTTCCCGACGCTTTAACTACTCTAGCCTCCACGACCCCGTGATCCTCACTACATTCTTCACCATTGCTCTGAGATATGTAGACAGGATCGAAGAAGCGGCTGTCAAAACCGGGAGCGTATTTGCCTGGACATCCGATAATCGCTATTTTACCAGGCCTCCAATCTTCCCTTCCAACTCCATAAACCAGCTTCAATAACATACCGAGATCAACAGTGCCTGGCAAGTCATTGTTAACGTATAGTGGAACAGGGTTAACGCCTCCTGTGGCGTATACAACTCTCTTCGGCTTCACAATATACAGTTTCCCTGGAGAAGAGACTAGATAGCCTTCAAAGAACTTACCGAGGAACTTTGAGGACTTTAACATCAATGCTTTTCCTTTGGAGATTTCTCCAACCATCCCATCTATTTCATTCTGCCTGAGAGGAGAAAATCTATAGAATCCTCCAAGCCTATTCTTGTCATCGACAAGCATCACTCTACTACCTGCCCTAACTGCAGAAACCGCGGCGTGAAGGCCGGCTAGGCCTCCTCCAATAATCAAGACGTCGGGCTCTACATTTTCTACAACGACACGCTGAGTCTTCTCCGGGTTTAGGTAAGCTTTATACTCGGGTAACCCGCCGCTCCTAGCTATTATCCTCCACATAATAGGCCAGAAGTTCCTGAACAACCATTTATGGTAGAAGCCCGCGCCGAAAAAACCATGAATACTCGATAATACTGCTGATTCAAGGGTTTTCCCGTATAAAGAAACTGCTAAATCACTATCGACCAGGTAGTGAGTGGGTTCAACGGTAAACCCGTGCTCCGGGAGATACGCCTTATTGCCTGGGCTCCATATTCTATCGGTAAACGGGAACCTTGGCCTCTTCATTTTAAGACTGATACTCAATGGTTGGATTGAACCGGTTTGTTTAACTAGGGATAAGTCAAGGGTGACGGGAGGGGTGTCTCTGCTTAGTGTAAGTGTCTTAGGCAAACCTAACACCACCGGTTAGGCGGTATAACGATCTACGGGTGAATTGTTCGTCAAGCCCCGGTAAAATATATTGCACACCAAAATAACGGGGTGTCAGCCCGTGTCCATGTAGAGAGGAGTAAGGATTATCGTCCCATCATCCTCTACCTCAACGTCATAGACCAGGCTTTCACCCTCTTTAACACCAATATTAAGGAGCAGAGTTTTAGGCAGGACAATTCTGAGCTCGGGTCTCAGGTAGACGTGTCCCCTGCTAGTGTTTTTAACCCATTTCAGCTTAACAGTCCTCCTATAACTACCTTGTTTTCCCCTATTCAACACTGTCACCAGAGCAATAAATGTGCCCCGCCCCTGACACCCGGCGTCATATACCCCCATTCGATCCCCGCTGGGGGAGATCCGCCGGGCCCTCGTAGCGGGGCTAGGTTTTATATGTTCGAGTCCGGAGAAATTAGGTTTTCATCGACATGCCTCAGACTCCGCCATAGGCGTCACAGCCGTATGTTTAGGCTCAGCCCTAGCGAACTTCTTCATCGGCCCTAAGCCTGTTGTAGAGATCCACTAGATACTCGTAGGTGGGGTTTCTCCACGTCTTCCTTGTAATCCTAGGTGATAGTGACTTGGAGTCGTTCAGAGATCTATTTATCGCCCTAAGTATTCTCATTCCGTCACTGTTTAAACGGTTGAACCTATCAAAATACCTGTCACGGTTCTCTATTAGCTTCTCCAAGAGATCCAACGCATATCTCTGCTTGTGAATCCGCTTCTTCTCCCTTGGATCCATCGCTACCCTGTTTCATTATATGGATCAATGATATATAACCTTGGAATTGGGGAGATTTTTATCGAGGTGCAGTGTTCTTGGTCAATACGAGGAAGATAATAGAGGAATTCGTTCAGAACATTAGAGGCAGGCTTATAGAGGATCCTAGCACAGTCAAGCTAAGGGAGAAGGCTAAAAGCTATAGCATACCCAACAAGGATGGAATCCTCGTCTTCCATACAAGGGTCAAAGCTAGACAGCCCAAAGCCAATATTGTCGAAGGAATGGATCCGGAGGAACGTGTTGAGGAGAGTGTAAATAGAATAGAGAAGGCTCTCTCGGAAGCTTCTAACATGGATTTCTACGTGATAAACAGGCGGATCGGGACTGGGGGGATATCCTTCAACATCCGTGCATACATACCTGCTAATTATCCTCATTTAGCGCTGATGACTCAGCTGAACTTCTTCCACCCTGAAGAGGATACTGAACCTGACTTCATCACATTGACGCTCCCGGACGCAGGGGATCTACTTGTATTCGTGGACTATGATGATGGTGCTAATGTTCTACTAGGCACGGATTACTATGGAGAACATAAAATGAGTTTCCTAAGGCTAGCAATGAATTATTCGAGGGATTTCTTTAACTCAATAGGACTTCATGCAAGCTCCAAATACTATAGGCTCAAGTCTGGAGATACAACGATTGAGAAGGGCGTACTAATATTCGGCCTCTCAGGCACAGGCAAGTCTACCCTGACAATGACAGATCACGGGCTAAAAGAACCAGAGGAGGCGACCGTCAGGCAAGACGATATTGTCATACTGAGATCAGACGGGCATGCTTATGGCACGGAGAGAAACTTTTATCCCAAGACGGACAGCCTCCCCCATATACCGAGCCTTCTACCAGCCGTCATGAACCCATTATCAGTCCTAGAGAACGTCACTGTAAAGAACGGCCACGTAGATTTCAGCGACCTGAGCGTCAGCCCTAATGCCAGAGCTATAGCCATAAGAGAATACGTTAGAAACGCGGAGAACCGTATTGACCTAGATAGAGTGGATATACTGTTCTTCCTGACGAGGAACCCGTTAATGCCTGCCGCGCTTAAAACATCAACCCCCGAACAGGCAGTCGCATACTTCATGCTCGGAGAAAGCGTGAGAACCAGCGCTGAAGCGGGAGAGCCCAAACCTGTGAGAGTCCCAGGTTTCGACCCATTCATGCTCGAGCCAAAATGGAAAACGGCTATGAGGCTTTACGAGTTCCTCGAGAAGCACAGAAATGTAGAGGTGGTACTGCTCAACACAGGATATGTCGGGAACGTTAAGGTCACGCCTGAGGAGACCTCGCAGATCATACTAGAGACTGTCAGAGAAGAAATCTCATGGAGATACGACGATGCCCTTAGAGCCTACATACCATCTAGGGTCCCTGGCATAGATATTGCAAGGCTTGATCCTTACAGGATAATAGGATCCTCCTATAGTTCTAAGATAGAGGAACTCCGGAAAGATAGAATCAGATTCTTAGAGTCCACGCTACCCCAACTGAAGTTCCTGGCTGACTATATTTAATAGGGTTAACACTCTTTCCTAAACTCCTATACTACCCTTGTTTTAGACTTGTATGCATAGGCCATTACTAGGACAAGGAGGAATGCCATGCCTATAGCATATCCCCAGGCAATTCTTGATAAAACCTGTACAACCCCCTGTGAGTTAGTGAAAACCGCTGCCAGACCGACTAGTATGAATATGCTGTAAAGGAAAATCTTCAGTAGAGAGTACACGTCCTTCATTTCGTCGTTTACATCTATACTGGAGAATATGCTGTCTGTCAGGTATATGCCTAGTATCATGATGAAGAATCCGAGGACTATCCAGTAGATTATGTTGAACTGGTTCAACTCCATCACGTCAAGGCCTACGACTGTGACCGCAACGATAAGTGCTACCTTTACTATTTCTGGGAAAATTTGTATGGCTTTATTCCTCGTATCCAGTGAGCTGATCACAAACCCTATATAGCCGGCGAAGAGTTCTGAGAAGACGAGGCCCAGTGTAAGGATTATGAGTCCTGCAACAAGTCTGGGAAGATAGTTGGCTATTAGGCCGATATAGTAGTCGGCCGCGCCTCCTATGTTAAGGTATTCTAATCCTATAGCGATAGATATGACCGCTATGAAGGCATATACAAGGCCTCCGACGAGGCTGGCTATTCCTATGCCCGATTCCTCCAGTGCCTTACCTGTCTTTGTTTCTGCGAACTTTTTCATCAACCCTTTCGAGGAGAAGATTCTAGTCGTGACTGACCCAACTATTTTCCCGACCCATACGCCTAGGAATATTATGATGAGTGCTGCAATTATGCTTGGTAGAGCGTTTATCATGCTTTGAACGGCATTGCTGAGGCTTTGCTTGGTTACTTCCATTAGTGAAGTGTATACTGTGATCAATTAACCGTCCCCAGGTGATCTATCAGTTAGAGTATAGCAGAACTATATACTTTTACAGGAGGACGCCGGGGGAGCTGTATCCTGGTGACGGTAAGGATATGTGTAAATAGTGCGTGACCGGATCTTGGTTTAAAAGTGTGTCGTTGCTCCTCCTTCTCCCCCTTGCCCCGACTGGGAAAGCAGGGGGCCTGGTAGAACTCTGTTTATCTCTGATATTATGATGTTGAAGCAGTTTATCATTAGTGTGAAGACTTCAACAGCTGTCTTCGAGTCGAGTTCGTCGACCATGATCATTTTCGAGACAGCGATATTTCTTAACTCTAGTGGACCTGGCTGTATAACGACTTGGCATGTAGGGCATGTATGTATTAGTTTCTGTAGCATTGAGGAGTATAGTTCTATCTTCTCTTTCGGCGACAGTTTATTGTACTCAGCAAGGTGTTGGGGGCTTATTGTTACCGGCAATGTTACAATTATACGGTCTTCCTTTCCCGGAATCGATATTACATGTATCTTTATCCTCATAGGTGGAGGTGTTATAACTTCAAGGCCCCAGTTAATATTAACCTGGGGAGGCTGCGGTAGCTTCTTAACTTCAAAGCCTTCATCTAGGAACAAGTTGATTATTCTTTCCCTGAGCTCGTTCTTATCTTCCAATACAGGCACCATCTATACGGTTAGGATTCCGGTGGCAAATAATATTAATGGAAAGAGCCGGTTAAGGTTTAATTCCACACTATGGCTATAAGCCTACTTGGTAGGTATGCCTTGGATAACCCGTTTGTTCTCGAAGACCTAAAATCGCTGATGGCCCTAGACAGCAGGGGCAACCCTACTGTAAAAGTGATAGCTAGAACACGTGGAGGGATAGGAGTAGCCCTAGCGCCCAGTGGTGCTAGCACGGGAAAACGAGAGGCTGTGGACCTCAGGGATGGAGGGCGGAAATGGCTGGGCAAAGGAGTCAGCCGTGCCATAAACAATGTGAACAATATTATCAGGAACGCCCTTCTCGGCGTCGATGTTAGAAGACAGGCTTTCGTAGACAGTATCCTAATAACCCTAGACGGCACTGAGAACAAGTCAAAGCTCGGGGGTAACGCTACTACTGCAGTCAGTATAGCAGTTGCGAAGTCCGCTGCATCAACGGCAAACATTCCATTATACGAGTATCTCGGAGGCCCGCAAGCAAGGATTCTACCAGCCCCTATGATGAACATTATAAACGGGGGAGTCCACGCTGGAAACGAGCTTGACATTCAGGAGTTTATGATTATACCCATTGGAGCGGACAGGTTCATAGAGGCTTTGAGGATAGCCGTCGAGGTCTATGGAACCCTTAAGAACATTTTAAAAGATAAGTACGGTAAAAACGCGGTTAACGTCGGTGATGAAGGAGGATTCGCTCCTCCGCTTAGAAAGTCTCGGGAAGCATTCAGGCTCCTAGAGGAAGCGATAAAGAAAGCAGGGTATACTCCTGGGAGCGATGTGTTGCTGGCATTCGACGCGGCTGCCAGCCAGTTCTATGATCCTGAGAGAAAAGTCTACCGGTTAGACGGCCTGGAGTTAACGAGTGGGGAATTAGTGGATTACTACAAGAGTCTGATAGAGGAATTTGATATTGCATCGGTAGAAGATCCCTTCGACGAGGATGATTGGGAGGGGTTCAAAGAGTTCACCTCCATCATGGGGACTAGAGTTATGATCGTAGGAGACGATATATACACGACGAACACTAAGATTCTTGCTAGAGGGATCGAGGAGAAGACAAGTAATGCTGTTCTAGTAAAGGTCAACCAGGTTGGCACTCTCACTGAAGCGGTAGACTTCACTTATATGGCCCTTAGAAACGGGATGAAGGCAGTAATAAGCCATAGAAGCGGTGAGACCGAGGATACGTTCATAGCCGACCTTGCAGTCGCCCTGGGTACAGGGTTCATTAAGACGGGGGCACCCGCTAGGGGGGAGAGGGTCGCCAAGTATAACAGGTTAATTGAGATTGAGGAGGAACTCGGCCCCACTGCAATTTTCAATAATAGGCGCCCGTTCTAGCTTTATTCTCTTTTTACAAGTATACCCCGTGAACAATTAAATATTTTTAATTAAAATATTTTATATGAATAGGTGATGTTATATGGAGAGGGTTAAAACAGGAATACCGGGCATGGACGAACTGCTATATGGCGGCATACCGAAACGCAACGTTGTCCTCCTATCAGGCGGGCCAGGCACAGGTAAAACGATATTCAGCCAACAATACATATACTATGGGCTAACAAAGGGAGAGCCAGGTGTTTATGTGGCTCTTGAAGAACATCCCGTGCAGATTAGGAAAAACATGGCTTCACTCGGATGGGACGTGAGGGAATACGAGAGGAAAGGATTGTTCGCTATTGTAGACGCCTTCACAGGAGGTATAGGGGAAGCCGCTAAGAGAGAGAAATACGTAGTAACATCAATTGATGACTTCGGAGAGTTCATAGATGTTTTAAAGGAGGCCCTACGGGACACTGGCGCTGTGAGAGCTGTCGTAGACTCGGTCTCAACACTGTACATAACGAAGCCGAGTGTGGCAAGGGGTGTAATGATGAATCTGAAGAGAGTATTAGCCGGACTCGGGGCGACATCATTACTGGTTTCACAGGTAAGTGTAACCGACAGGGGGTTCGGAGGGCCCGGAGTAGAACACGCGGTTGATGGTATTATAAGGCTGGACCTTGACGAGATCAACGGTGAGCTTCAGAGATCACTTATCATCTGGAAGATGAGAGGCACCAAGCATGACATGAGGAGGCATCCGTTCGAGATAACGGATAGAGGCATAATTGTGTATCCGGATAAGATAGTGAGGACAACCCGTTACTGACGAGTTAAAATTATTGATAAAAACCGCGTTTTTCATGGATACAATATTTAAATAAAAAATTTCATGAAAGAATAAATACATGGAGGTGAATGAGCATGTCAACAGTCATACCTTTAAAACCCATGGGAAAAGAAGATATCAGGAAGCTCGAACTAGCATTAATCTTCGGCACTCTATTCAGGAAGGATGTCATCGAGAAGATAAAAGACGCTCACGACAGGTTAACATGGCTGGACTCTCTAGTCGTAGCGGCGGGGGCACTAGCTAGGGAGAGAGCAGGATACACTATTACTAGGATAGCAGAAGAACTCGGGAGGTCCGAGAGTACTATAAGGAACCATTTACAGGGAAAGACTGAAGCGGGAAAGCTTGTAAAAGAGACTTATGAACTGATAGTAAAGAATAAAGGCGTATTCGAAATAACCCCAACAGAAGAGCTGACTGAGCTAGGTCTGGCTCAAGCTAGTCAGGTGAAGGAACTCGAGTCGAAGATAAAGGAGTTAGAGGAATACAAGGAGGAGTTGGAGGCTAAGATAAAGGAGTACGAGAAACATCTTGCGAGTCTTAACGAGAAGATAAGGAAAGTAAAAGAAACCTTACAGAGTCTATTGGAAGAACTTTAGAAGCCAAGCCCTCTACAGGCCTTTTTATTTTCTTTTAAGAATACTTATTCTCCGGGAATCTAGACAGAGTAGATTTTTCTCGATCTATATTATTTCCAAGCTCCCTATAATAGTAGTTAGGGGATTAGAGGTGCTTATCGAGGCTCCTGAGCGTTTCGAGCAATATGGTTCGGTTAGAATATACGATGTAAGCAAGGTTCTGGAGTTAGATTCTCTAGCCAGCAGGAACCCGCCCGGGACATATAAGCTGGACTATGGAGAGCTCGAAGACATAGGTTCTCGGACAGCCATCGTGGTGCCAGTAAAAGACGAGGAGTTATTCACGCTTGAAGGGGTTCTAGCCGGGATTCCTCACCTGTCTCCTATAATACTAGTATCTGCGTCCTCAAGGCTTCCTATTGACAGGTACAAGCATGAGATCGCGTTGTCTAAAAACTTCCATTACAGAACGGATAGGCCCATTGTTGTTGTCCACCAGAGAGACCCTACTTGGGGCGAGTATCTAGCTGATACACAGTTGAACGTTATGCTTGACGAGGACGGTGTGGTTAGGAAGGGTAAGGGAGAGGGGATGATGCTTGGTGTCATGGTGGCTAAGTATCTGGGCTACGAGTTTGTAGGCTTTATCGACAGTGACAACTATGTGCCGGGCTCTGTACACGAGTACGCGTGGACGTACTATGCGGGTTTCGCGATGGCCGAAAGTAAAGGTTCTATGATTCGGATACAATGGCCCTATAAAGCTAAGCTCCAGGAGTCAGAGGTTTACCTGAGGAGGAGGGGGAGGGTTTCACGTGTGACTAATAGTGTTATGAACCATGTGTTAACTATGATCCGTAGGATAGAAACAGATATTATAAAGACAGCCAATAGCGGAGAGCACGCCCTAAGCATGGATCTAGCTCTCCAGTTAAGCTGGGCCGGCGGCTTCGCGGTCGAGCCATATGAGTACGTCTATCTTCTAGAGAAATGCTGGATCGAGAGGGACGAGGAGAATTGTCCTATGATCAAAGATGGAGTGAAGATTATACAGCTAGAATCTAGGAATCCACATATACATGCAAGTAGAGATGACGAGCATCTGATAGAAATGCTCGCACTGAGCCTCGGAACAATTTATCATTCAAAACTAGTTAACGATAACCTTAGGGAATACATAATCGATACACTAAGAAACTATGGTTATACTGGGAAAGAACCTCCTAAGCCGAGGATTTACCCTCCCATAAAAAACATAGATGTTGAGAAGGTCGTCTCTCACGTTCTCGCAGAAAGCTCCGACGCCAGAATATACGGGTTGAAAGCCTAACCCACTCTTAGGGGGTGAATCCCGGGTTGAGAATAGTAGTAGAGAGCTACAAGACTGGAACCCCAGTGACTATAGTCCACGGTGGAGCTGGTGCAAAGAGAAACCCTAATGCAGAGGTGTGGGAAGTTTTAAGGAAAGCAGCGATCGTGGGTTTAGAGAAGGCGTCGACCGATCCGCTCGAGGCTACTGTACTGTCAGTGGAGGTTCTAGAGGACTCTTGTCTATTAAATGCGGGTAGAGGAAGCGTTCTTGACTACAACGGAGGCATAAGCATGGATGCAGGTATTATGGACGGAGTCTCAGTTAAATATGGTGCAGTAGCTGGTGTTAAGTACCCCCTTCATCCTATTAGGCTCGCCTATATAGTAATGGAAGAAACGGCTCACAACTTCCTCGTAGGCATGGAGGCTGATCTACTGGCGGCTAGGATGGGTTTGAAAAGGCATCCAGGGCCTTGTGATAATAGGGTTGAACAGTGGGTCACAGCTAGATCGAAACCTCTTCCGAAACACTTAGGGCTCAACAAGCACCTAGTCGAGGGAGACACCGTGGGCAGCGTAGTTGTTGGAGAAAATAAAGCGGTAGTAGGCGTTAGTACTGGAGGGATATTCCTTAAGCTACCTGGGAGAGTGGGTGATTCACCCCTTATAGGTAGTGGATTCTATTCCACTGGCAAAGTTGGCGTTGTTGCTACTGGTCTGGGAGAGATCATATCGAGAGGTCTATTATCCTATAGGATTGCCTCTGCATACGAGTCCAGTGGGGAGGAAGGAGTTAGAAGAGAGTTTGAAAGGTTCACAGAAAAGTATGGGTTAGGGACCGCTGGCTTCATTCTTGGTTCGATAGAGGGCGAAGTTGTGGCTGGGTATAACACTGAGTTTATGCCTTGGACCTATTGCTCTGAAGGCAGATGTGTCAATAACCGGGGTTAGTAACTTAAATACTCAGCACAAAGATGTTTAAGTGGTGTTTAAGGAGTCTTGTTTATTGATCTTATTCGGAGAAGGAAAATTGTAGGCCCCCGTGAAGCCCTAAGCTCTATAAAGGATGGAGCCGTAGTCGCTGTTTCCGGTTTCAACATGGCTCTCACGCCTGACTATCTGTTGAAGGAGCTGTTCGACCAGTATGTTGAGACGGGGCATCCTAAAGACCTATTCATAGTGTCAGACACATTGCCAGGAAGCCCGGGCAGGGGGCTTGACAGAATAGCGAGAGGCATGATTGAACGCGGGGATTTCGAGTTCCTTAGAGGTGTCCTACTTCCATTTCTTGGCTGGACTCCAAATCTTCAGAAACTGATTAAGGATAACATCATCGAAGGGTATACCTGGAGTATTGGGATAATGTCATATTGGTTCAGGGAGGTTGGTTCGGGTAGGCCAGGAGTTGTAAGCCGTGTTGGACTCGCAACTTTTCTCGACCCAGAATATGAGGCTGGTGCGCTGAATGATCTTGCAAGGGAGAGGAGGACCGCTAAAATAGACTATGTAAAACTCGGCGGTAGAATATACCTTTTCTACCAAGCCCCCAAACCGGATGTCGCGTTGATCAGGGGAACTACAGCCGATGAGATCGGTAACATCACCCTTGAGGGTGAGGCGATAACGGGTACAGTACTCAACATTGCACAGGCAGCCAAGGCACAGCCTAACCCTGGCGTTGTTATAGCACAGGTTATGAGGCTTGCCAGGTTTGGCAGTCTTAACCCGAAGTGCGTCCAAGTTCCAGGGCCCATTGTTGACTACGTAGTTGTAACCAAAGACCCCGACTTCCACAGGCAGACAGCGAACATCCAGTACGATCCTAGGGTTTCAGGCGAAATCATACCTCCCACAGACACGGGAATAGAGGAGCCTTCCCCATTGAACCCCAGGAAGGTTATAGCTAGAAGAGTCCTACTACAGCTGGTGGATATTATAAAACAGGAAAAAAGACCCATAATAGTGAACCTAGGAATAGGAATACCGTCACTAGTGACTTCAATAGCAATCGAAGAGGAAATAGAGAACCTCCTCGCCACCACGATAGAGTCAGGGCCATGGGGAGGCAAAGCTCTAGCAGGAGAAGACTTCGGCGCATCAATAGGTCCTTACGCTATAATACCCATGCCAGACCAATTCACCGTGTATGAAGGAGGAATACTTGACGCTGCAAGCCTCGGATTCCTGCAAATAGACAGACACGGAAACGTAAATCCCAGCGTGCTACCCGGGAGAATGACGGGGCCCGGAGGATTCCCCGTCATAGCTACCGGAAGCCCCCGCCTGTACTTCGCGGGTCTATTTACAGCAGGGAAGCAAGACATAGTTGTAGAGAACGGTAAACTTAACATAAGGGAAGACGGAGAGATAGTGAAGTTCGTCGACCACGTATTCAAGATTCTATGCGCTGGAACCAATCTATTGAGAAAGAAGGAAGTGTTATACATTACGGAGAGAGCAGTGTTCAGGTTAACCGGTGAGGGGTTAGTATTGGAGGAAGTCGCGCCCGGCGTTGATATAGACAGAGACATAATAGGTAAAATGGAGTTTAAACCGATAGTAAAAGAGGAGCCCAAGACTATGGATACCAGATTATTCAGGGACAGGAGAATGAATGTGCTAAGGGAAATTCTCAGTTCACTGGAAATGTAGGCGCTACCCCTAAAATTTGAGGTAAAGTTGGGGTGGTGTTACTTAAACCCGCGCGGTGTGGTGCCGCGGCCGGGATTTGAACCCGGGTCACGGGCTCGAGAGGCCCGCATACTTGGCCGGGCTATACTACCGCGGCTTCCAGCGTTTTATTTGATTCAGCTGTTCCGGGTTTTAAATAGTTATTTCTTCTAGCTCTGCATCTAAGGTATATTCTGACTGCTTCAATCAGAAGGAACACTTGGCTTATATCTATATATGAGACTTTGTATATCCCCTCGACAGGCATGTGTTCCACAGGGTGCTTCTCTACGACTAGGAATGGGTATATTGTTTTGTGCGTGGGTATATGGTAAATGACAATCAAATTGGTTATAAATGCTAGAATAGCAACTGTTAGCGTAGCCCATATCGGAGGCTTATCCAATAATAGGAGCACGCCAAGATAGAGTAATCCTAGGTAAACGACCGCCCATCCAGCACTCACCGGGTCGGCTATAACCGCATAGGAAACACCTGGAATAGCTGCAAACAGGAGTGCAAGAGCCTTCAAAGGGTTGAAGGAGTCTAAGTCGAGGCAGTAACCAGTGTTATCGGCCAACTCTAACCCCGATTAGCATGGGTTAAATTGTGATAGATTAATTTATAATTATGCTGGATTCACAGTGGTGAATACAGGGCTATTGCTTCATGACTGTCGATGGAAACGGCAGTAAGGATTTGGCGGTCAAGAAGAGGATTCTCTATGGGTTATCATACGGTATCGCTGTTATAGCCGCCTTTTTATACATGTATGGATATGTTTCTTACGGCCTTAGCATTGGTGTATCCCTTCTAGTGGGGGTTTTCCTAGCTGTATACCGGTATATCATAACGGGATCAAGGCCCGGGGAGCATTATAGGTTTGAGGTTAACAACCAGTTGTACCTTGTTGCCCTCCTCCTCGTCGCTATTGGGTTGCCTCTAAAGGTTTATGGTAGAGGCATCCTTTACCTCATAGAGATAATCTCGCTTGTCTACGTAGTTGATGTTTCTATAGGACTATTAGACCATACGTATCTCTCGTTTAAGAATTACCTTCAGAAGAGGAGAGAGGAAAAAAGAATATGGAGAGAG
>JALUZI010000037.1 GCA_027012045.1 Desulfurococcales archaeon | reverse complement strand
CCGAGATAGCCGTTGGCATCGTTGAATGCTGCCGCAAGGGCTCCAAGGCTCAGGTCGTTAACACCGTCTCCTGTGAAGTCTCTTGCTGCTATTTCATGGCCGTATGTTATTTCGGGTTCGTCGGCGAAGCTGTAGTCGAGTAGGCTGGAGTTGTATGGTAGATCGGTTATTCCAAGTGTGTAAAGCACATCTGCGAGGAGGTAGTAGGTAGATGATAAGTCGATGTAGACGGCGTCGTACATTCCGTCACCGTTAGTGTCGACTGTTATTGCGGGGGCGAGAATCCATATGAATGTGCTTCCAACATAAAGGTTCTCTGATATTAATCCAAACATTACTGGTGTGCTGGTGTTAACGTTGTCTGGTAGGGTGAAGGTCTTGTTTACAACAGGCATTTCTTCCCAGTAGTATCCGTATGGAGAATCTACGAATACTAGGGCGCTGTCTGTCAACCATAGTCCTCCGTCCCACGCGTCATAGTACACAACATAGTTTCCATAGGTTCCGTTGGCGAAGGGTTCTACTGTAATATTGTTACCCGAGACGTTCGTCGGGTTTATCGTGAGGGCCCATCCCATCTGGTCAGCATCAAACAGTAGTGGAAGCCCATAGTTGTCCCTAGCGATGGCTTGGAGCCCCAGGTCGGATTCTCCTAGGTCAACTCCTGTGTCTACTACTGCTACTTTGACTCCGGTACCGTTGTAGCCGTGGCTCCACGCGTAGGTTGCACCTGTTATTTCGGGAGCCATTTCTAGCTGGTATCCGGATCCTCCTCCCGAGCCTGTTAGTCCTGGTATTCCCTTATTGTCCATAGCCTGGAGAGTATCGGGGTCTTGTGGTGTGCTTATCTGTATGTGGGATTGTAGTGATATGGATATGATGTTGGGGTTTAACGCGAGTTTATGCACCTGATCCTTGGTTACCCATGCCATTAGTATGCCGCCGTTGCCCTCTGAGAACCCACCGTATACCTTGGCGTTTTTCTTGATGTAGTTTACTACATCTTCTCCTCCCTTGTAGAGTATCATGACCCTGGCCTTGCCCTTCGTTGGGTTGTATAACTCCTTTGCTAGCTGTGTCTTATAGCCGGCGATTTTACCGGCCATCTTAGCGGGGATGAATGGTAGGTGTGTTACTTGGTTATAGGCATTGTCTGAGAGTAGCCTGCTGTCAACCTTCTTTAGCCAGCTCGAACTGTAGGGTGTAGGGGCTGTCGCGGCTGATGCTGTTAATACTGGGGGTATAGAGCCTAGTATTACCACGAGTAGCAGTATGACTGCCAATGCGGATAGGGGTTTCTTCAAACGTATCACCCGTTGAATTTTTTCGGTTGTGGTTTGGTCGGTTTATTCTAAATGTTGTATGTGAGTCATTTTAAACATTATACATAATATTAGCCTTATGGCGTTGTGTGCTAATCGTGGAGCACTTATTATAGAAATCCTTAAAAGAATCTTAGGACGCTTCAAATCCAATAAAGGGTGGATTACGGATGGTTGATGACTTCATTATTGGCAGGCATGTCTACGGGAACATGTACGGTATCAATCCAGAGACATTGTGGGATGAAGAGTTCCTAAGGAAGACGGTTATGGAGGCTGTTGAGGCTGCTGGTGCAACGCTACACGAGCTGAGGTCTTGGAAGATAGAGGGCGAGAAGGGCGGTGTCAGCGTTATTGCTCTTGTGCTGGAGAGCCATATAAGTATCCATACCTGGCCCGGGTACAGGTATGCCACTGTGGACGTTTACACGTGCGGTGAGACCGCTGATCCATGGAAGGGTTTCGAGCTTATACTGAAGAAGCTTAACCCTGCGTTCTACACTGTGCATTACTCTGATAGGAGTAGTCTTCCACCGGATGTTATAGAGAAGCTGGAGAAGAAAGAATAGTTCCCGGTATAGGGAGACTTATAGTCCTCCCACTCTTTTTGAGAAGTCGAAGACTGTTATTCCGACTATCCTGTTGTCCTTTATCCTTATGACTATATCGTTCTCCGTCATAATGCTCTCATCGGCTTCTTCTAGGTTGTAGCCGAAGTTTATGTAGAGTATGTCGTTTTGCTTGTCGTAGTCGAACCATATTCTCTCTATGTCCGCCACGGGTAGATTAGAGGTTTTCTTCAGTGTTTCAGCGTACTCTGATTCTCTACTGGAATCCAGGGCTTCTCACCTTTATTACATCCTTGTTAACGAGTGTCGGGGGTATTTCTCCTTTTAGGAATGCTATTAGGTTTTCCGCTACTAGCGTCGCCATCTTGGTTCTTGTCTTGTGGGTCGCGCTTCCAATGTGGGGTGCGAGTACTACGTTGTCTAGTTTTGTAAGCGGGTGATCCGGTGGTAGCGGCTCTTCTTCGTGGACATCCAGGCCGGCCCCGGCTATCCATTTCTCCTTTAATGCTTTCGCGAGTGCAAGAGTGTCTATGACTTTTCCTCTGCTAGTGTTCACCAATATTGCGGTAGGCTTCATCTTCTTAAGCTCTTCCTCGCCTATCAAATGGTAGGTCTCCTTTGTTAGTGGGGTATGTATCGAGACCACGTCGCTCTCCTTTAACAGTGTGTCAAGGTCCACGTATGTCGCACACAGGCTCCGCTCGACTTCCACGGGTAGACGGTACTTGTCGTAGTAGAGTACTCTCATATCGAATCCTCTAGCCCTCTTGGCTACTGCTCTCCCTATTCTGCCCATGCCGATTATTCCAATCGTTGCACCATGAATCTCCAAGCCCAGCATCATCATCGGGTGCCATCCTGTACCCGTCCGGTACCATTCTCCTGTTCTGACGAAGCGGTCTGCCTCTACTATTCTCCTTGCAGTAGCCAGTATCAACGCCCATGTCAGGTCGGCCGTGGCGTCTGTGAGTACCCCGGGGGTATTCGTCACGTATACGCCGTTCTTGGTTGCGCATTCAATGTCGATGTTGTCGAACCCTACGGCGTACTGGCTGATTATCCTTAGTCTGTTCGAGGCGCCTGTCTTAATCAGGTTGCAGTCGATCTTGTCGGTTAGAAGAGTGACTAGAGCGTCGACCTGCTTCGCCTTCTCTAGGATGACCTCGTAGGGCGGGGCTTGGTATTTATCCCATACTTCAACGTCATAGTATTCATTGATCATTTCCAGTCCTTTGCTCGGAATCTCCCGTGTTACGAAAACTTTAGGACGCAAAATTCTAACACCTCACAAGCACAGGTATCTAAGATCTAATTAATTAACGTGTCTAACCTGGTTATTAAGGTCTCTGCACATACCACAGGTAATGGCTGGTTGAAATGAACTGTAAAGAGCAGTTGGAGGCTAATACTAAGCGGCAGGATGATGGATGCCTTGTTACAGCTATCGTCCACCCCGGCTCTAGGAAGCAGGATATTACTGTGGAGGATGGAGTGATCTCAATCAGGGTATCGTCCCCACCGATCGAGGGGAGGGCGAACGAGGAGATCGTTAAGTTGTTCAAGAAAAAACTGAAGATAAAAGTATCAATAGTGTCTGGGCATAGGAGTAAAAGGAAAACACTGTTTTTCCACAACACAGGGTGTAGTGAGATCGTGGAGAAGCTTTGCAGGGGTTGAAGAGAGATGGATCCGTTCTATGAAACGGTGAAGGAACTCTCAGAGGTGATCGGTAAATCCAGCGGGTCGGGAACAGGAGACGTGGTTAAACTCTTAAGGTTCTCCACGGGTAAATACGGTGATATAAGTTTCCCATTAATCCGATATGCTAAAAAAGGAGATATCCCCCTATCCAATCTCTACGACAAAATAATCAGTGAAATCAATAGAAACAGTCTACTCAAGAGAACGATCGGCAAAGTATCACTTGACAAGGGATACTTGAACATATCCCTCGACACTGTTGAAATGTCGAAAATGTACTACAGTATACTAAGAAATAATCGTTTAGAAGTACCGAAGACTCCCGAAGGGAAAACCATTGTTGTGGAGCACACTAGTGCAAACCCCGTTCACCCGTTACACATGGGGCACGCTAGGAATAGCAGCATAGGAGACACACTATCAAGGCTCCTCAAAGCAAGGGGACACAGGGTCAATACAAGATTCTATATCGATGATGTAGGGAGACAAGTGGCTGTCGCGGCTCTAGGAGTAAAACTCCTCGGTAAGAGTGTTAGGGAAATAGCAGGCGAATACGGGTTAAAGCCTGACTGGGCTATCGGCTATATTTACAGTCTAACACACCTGCTCCTCGACATATACGAATTAACGAAGAAAATAGAGGAAGCCAGGGACGAGGACGAGCGTAAACTCCTCGTGAACAAGAGGGATGACCTCCTAATCGATCTCTCTAGAAT
>JALUZI010000036.1 GCA_027012045.1 Desulfurococcales archaeon | reverse complement strand
CCCTCATGATTACTGGGTGACACCATCTTATAGCCGTGTCTGCCAATTATCAGCCAAGGCATAGGCCAGAGCTTCATCCCCTCCAAGTCCTTGCCACTAGGCTCGGGGCTGCCTTTGGGATGCGTGTGGTATATTGCCTTGACTTCCAACCCGAGGTTCTCTGCTAGCCGGTGAGCCGCGAGTATTCCATGGGGGTCCATGTAGAATTCAATCCTAGGGTTCTCGGCTTTGTTCTCTACTGGGAAGATAATGCTGAGGCTATCATCCCCGAGGATGAAGCCGCATATTTCATTCTCCTCACGTTTAGACAGTAGCTTCAGTATTTTGAGAACTTCCCCGTCCACACAGCCGCTCAAATAGGTAGCACCCATCCATCAAGCCTTTCAGTGTCAACTACTGCGACGCTGGCCTTCCCGGTCAGGTATCCAAGCGTTTCTCCAGGGTTCAATAATAGTGTTCCACCGTGTTTCTCAACCATGGCTTCATGAGTGTGTCCGAAGAGGACAACGTCATAACTGCCTGTGGAGGCTAATGCCCTGGCGATCTGTACCGTCAGGTCTTTAGGCCCGAACCCGTGTAGGAGCAGTATCTTCTTTCCATTCAATTGGAGGATTCTAGGGGGGTCCCCTATCGTTGCACCGCACTCCCCGGCCACTCTAGAGAGAAGCATTTTCTCCCCGCAGTTATTCCCGAACACCGCTTCTACATGGATTCCTTTACTACATATTTCTCTGAGGGTGAAGGGGCTGACTATGTCGCCTAGATGGATTATCAGATCGACTCCTTCTTTGTCCAGTTTCTCAATTGCTCTGCGAACGTTGGGTATGTTGTCGTGTGAATCGCTCATAACGCCTAGGAGCATGGGGCGGCCACCATACATACTTGATTTTCCCCAGGGACTTGTAAATCTTTTAGCATGACCGTTTGCCATGGAGCGCTTCTCCGAGTGCAACCTCGAAGTATAGCGGGGCGAGCCTAACCATGTAGTTTCCAATCATTACTATCCCCGAGTCCCTAGCAAGCCTTTTTGCCTCATATTTTTCTCCGCATAAACCAGGGTTGACGAGGGCTTCTACGGTGTAGCTGTTGTAGATCCTGCATCTAACCAGTTTACCCGTAATCCCGCCCCACTCTTCCCCCCACTCTAGCTTGTGAGCGTTTATGCATAATGCTTTCTCCAACCCCGGGCCGCTTGCTTCGCTTGTTACGAGTATGTACCTGGGCTCCAGCTTCCCTGGAAGCCCTTTGAACCACAAGTTAACCGGGCCGGCTAGGATGAAGTCGGCGTAGATAGAGCTGGCTCTACCAGCCAGTAGCTCCAGCCCCTTCAATACTTCCGGCGCATTCACCATGGTCTCCTCCATGTAGCCTGGAGGGGGTTTCAGCCAGCAGGGAACTAGTCACAGCCCTCCTCCCCCGAGGGCTCCTCTAGGTGTTGGCTCATCAAGCCTCCCCCTCGGCTTCCATGTTCTGCGCGGATGGGTAATAAATGGGCACCGGTTTCTTTTTCATATTTATTTAAAAAATCGTATGGAGAACATTTAAATAAAACAAAGTTTTTTCAATGAACTAGAAACACGGATGATCGGCATGCCCTCCTCCAAAAAACTGTTAGATGCACTCAAACCCTCCGATCTCGACCGGGTAGACCCGAAGAAAGAGGTTACCGCAGGGCTAACAACATTCATGACCATGGCCTACATACTCTTCGTAAACCCCGCGATACTCTCAGCTACAGGAATGCCCAGGGAGGCATTGGTCGTAGCTACAGCCGCGAGCGCTGGTCTTGCCACACTCATAATGGCGCTGTACGCAAAGATGCCGTTCGCCCTAGCACCAGGCATGGGGCTAAACGGATACTTCGCCTTCACTGTAGTCCCCTTCATCGCGGGTATCCTCTCGAGAAAACATGTGACTGGGGTTGAGCCTTGGCAAATCGCCCTCGCAGCTGTCTTCGTCGAAGGACTTGTATTCATCGCGTTGAGCATAACCAAGGTGAGGGAATCTGTGGCCAACTCTATTCCTAGAAACCTCAAATACGCGATAGGGGCTGGCATAGGTTTATTCCTCACACTAATAGGGTTCAACGATGCCGGCCTGATAACAGCTCAAACAGCGGAGAACGGTCACCTAATAGCACTCTCAATGGATCCAGCGGCATTCCACAGTACACCAACACTAATAGCGCTTTCATACACGCTGCTCGCAGCGATCCTCTTATCCCTAAGAATCCCTGGGGCTCTGCTCATATCGATAGTAATGGCTATAGTCACGGGTATAGTTGCTGGACTAGCTAGTCCACCCAGTAGCATTGTAGCCTCTCCTGATTTCTCACTCTTCATGAAGATGGATCTCCACGGACTACTGGATCTAGGACTATTCACAGCCACAGTGATAGTATTCACCTTCTTCGTAGTAGACTTCTTCGACACCCTTGGAACGGCGACAGGACTAGCCAGTCTAGCTGGATATGTGAGGAGGGACGGGAGAGTCGAGAGAATAGGTGAGGTACTGCTGACCGACGCGCTTGGAACAACGTTCGGGGCACTCCTAGGGACCAGCACTGTTACCACATATATCGAGAGTGCTAGCGGTATAGAGGAAGGCGGCAGAACAGGCTTGACTTCCCTTGTTGTCGCATTGTTATTTTTCGCCAGTATAATAATAGCGCCGGTATTCACTGTGGCCCAGTCTTACGCTACGGCTCCCGCACTCATAATAGTCGGCTTGCTTATGGCTAGAGCTATTAAAGAGATAGACCTTCAGGACTACACTGAGGCCATACCAGCATTCCTGACCATAACTAGCATGCCATTCCTATACAGCATATCAGACGGGATTGGAATAGGGTTCCTGGCATACACGGTAATTAAAGCCCTCACCGGTAAGTGGCGGGATTTGAACCCAGTGGTAGTGGTTGTCGCACTAATATTCCTAGGATACTTCCTGAGCCTACCCAGTATAAAACCGTGAAAGTCCTGCTACCATGACCCCCCGTCGCGGCAGCCGTCGAGGCACTTAGAGAGAACACGGTCAATAAGCTTGGAGGCAAGCCCCTCGGGGTCTTCTACCCCTAGTTTTTTAAAAGACCCTGATAGGTACTCAATGGCACTCATGTACTCTAGGCTTCTAGTCTCCCTTGCAGTCACCGGGTCTAAGCCGAAGAGTGGTTTGAGTAGAGTGTATAGCTCTATTAAGCCGAACGGGTCAATAGGAGCGTTCAACCTTAACGCTTCTCTTCTGATCACGGTGGTTGCCCTACGGTTATCCAATACTTTACACACCGATTAATCCTAAAACCCTGTTTTGACGGATTATTTACTTATAGTATAGTCGGGAGCGGTGTGTTGCTTAATGGTTTACTGGCCTAGCATAAGGCCTGACGCTATTCTCGTCTGGCGTAACCCTGAGGTTCGGAGAAGGCTGCGATGGTACAGGCTTGTACTTGAGGGACGCGTGCCTCCTAGGTATATGCTTGCAAGGAACTACCTGGTGGATGGTGTTGGAAAGAATGAATTGGGAACGCTTAGCTTTGACGAACTGTGGAGGATTCATGTACAGGTAACTAGCGGGTTCAGGGAACTCTTGTTTGAGCTCATGGAAAATCCTAGGGATAGGTTGGTTAATGGGGGAACGGGTAGTGTTAGCCTCTTAGAGTTGAAAGCCGAGATTACAAGGAGGCTTAGCAACCCCTGCGCACTATGCGAGAGAAAATGCATGATAGACCGAAGAAAAAGAATAGGCGCGTGCAGACTAGACGAAAAAGCATACGTTCACTCCGCATTCCTCCACATGGGAGAAGAAGCCCCACTAGTCCCAAGCGGAACAATATTCTACGGGGGATGCAACTTCACATGCGTCTACTGCCAAAACTATGATATCAGCCAGGAATACCCTAGGCATGGTAAGCCAGTGACACCTAGAGAGCTGGCAAGTATCCAGGACCTACTCGCTGGTAAGGGGGCTAGAAACATTAACCATGTCGGAGGCGAGCCAACTCCCAGCGCGCATATTATAGTAGAAAGCATGCTCTACGCTCATCACAGGAAACCACAGTTATGGAACAGTAACATGTACATGACAGAAGAGCTGCTCGAGGTGTTGCTTGATATAATCGATATCTGGCTACCGGACTTCAAGTACGGCAACAATAAATGCGCGTTCAGACTCAGCGGTGTACAGAGATACATGGATGTAGTCCCAAGGAACATAAGGAAGGCAGCAGAGATCGGGGACATGATAATACGGCACCTTGTCCTGCCGGGCCACCTAGACTGTTGTACCCGGAGAATACTCGAGTACATAGCCGATAAGCTCCCCGCTGACAGGATCTTGGTCAACATAATGGGACAGTACAGGCCGGAGCACCTGGTATCGAGGTACCCGTCCAGATGGAGAGACATAGCGAGGAGACCGAGACCTGAGGAGATAGAGGAAGCCCGGAGAATAGCATCCAGCCTCGGTTTATGCTGGAGGCCAGTATCCTAGTTCAGAAAGACTTCCTGTTGAACCACCTGGCTAGGAAGTATGCTATGATCACACTCGAAACAGCCAGATTCACCCATGACCCGATAAACAGTTTCGAAATACCGTAATGAACCACTGACCCCCCGGGGCTAGGGAGGTCCATAGTCTTTATGCCTGTGAGATACATTGAGGTCAAGGTGGCTAGCTGGGTGCTCGCCCTAATAGGATCAATAACCCCGTAATCCATCATCCTGACCATCATTCCGCTACTACCGGCGGTCAAGCCGACTACTCCTGCAATAGTACTGGACAGGAAGTACAGCCCGATCCCTGATAGCAGCCCCGTCATAGGGCTTCCCGAGTAAGCCCCTATCCAGGCGGACAGCAGTATCAGAGGGATAGACGCTAACGCTAGGACCATTGGAAGCAGTGGAACGAGAATGATGCTGGATTGGTGTCCGCCTGCAATATACCCCGAGACTAATGATACGATCGACCCTATGAGATACACGATGTAGAGGAGAGCTACTACTGTAAGAGTCTTACCTAGAATATAGTCTATCCTCCTGATAGGCTTGGATAAAAGGAGCTGTAGCCCGTTATCCCTCAGGTCAGAAGCTATCATGTCACCCCCGAATAGCGATGCGAACACCCACATGTAAGACGCTAGCCCTACAACAGAGAACAGTACTCCGCCGCCGAAGATGCTCCTGGGAGTCCCGTAAAGATACAGCCATAAGTAATCTTTATCCGGGCCGAGGCCGGCTCCGTGACCGTAGTGTTTTATAGCCACCGCGGCTATAATGGGCAGGAAAGCCATTGCAACCATTAGATAGAAGCTTTTCTTGGCGATAATTCTCTTGAACTCGTATTCGACTATGCCGGTGAGATTCTTCAATTCTTCCCCCTCAACAGCTTCATGTAAGCCTCCTCTAGCCCAATCTCGAGGACTCGGACCTCGTAGACCTTCAAGCCGTTCTTGACTAGGCTTTCAACTAGAAAGGCGACTTCATCCTTGGATCCGGCCTCGACGATTAACCCATTATTCTCCTCTTCCAGCTTATACGAGAGGTTTCCCAGTACGCTCTTAGCTAAACCCGGATTATCTACTTCTATGAACACTTTGAGCTTCGACGGGCCTAGCTTGGCTTCTAGCTCCTCCCTAGTCCCCGAGAATACTACTACTCCATACTTTATTATTGTGAGGCTGTCAACAACTGCTTCTAGCTCTCTTAGAAGGTGGCTTGACACCAGTATAGAACTTCCTTCACCGGCTTTCTTCCTGAGTATGCTTCTTACTTTGATTACCCACTCTGGGTCTAGGCCTGTCATAGGCTCATCCAGCAGGTACACCCTCCTCTCAGGGGTTAGTGCTTGTGCTAGAAGTACTCGTTTCCTCTGTCCTTTGCTCAGCCTAGATAGCTTGGTATCCATATATTCTTGTAGGCCGAATGTTGCTGATGCTTCCTCAGCCATTTCCTCCGCGTCCAGTCTGCTCATACCGTCTGCTCTGAACATAAGGTATAGGAACTCGCTTACCTTCAGCCACCTCGGGGCTTCAGGTGTCTCCGGAGAGAAGCCTATGAGGCTTTTCAACCTGTAGCCCTGAGGGGTGAGTAGGCTTTCCCCGTCTAGGAGAACGTCTCCCTCGTCTGGTATTACGAGTCCTACTATGCTTTTGAAAGTGGTGGTTTTACCACTCCCGTTCGGGCCTATGAGGCCGTGTATACTGCCTTCCTCCACTCTGAATGATAGCCGGTCTACAGCCACTATGGGCCCGTACGTCTTTCTGAGGTGTTTAACTTCTAGAGCCATTCCCGTCTTCTCCTTTCCCTAGGTGCTTGTTGAACCATTCGAGTATCAGTTTAACCCGTTCAATCCTAGCTTTAGGCTTCCCTGACCTGGACAGGTCATGGTTCTCCCCTGGGAACAATGCTAGCTCAACATCTATACCCTTAAGCTTCAATGCTGTGAAGAACTCAACAGCCTGGCCTACATAACACCTGTAATCCTCCAAGCTATGGATAATCAGCAGAGGGGTCTCAACGTTCTCCACAGCCCACAACGGGCTCTTCTCCATATACTTCTCAGGCGCGAGCCACGGCGGCGGAGCCTCCACGTTCCCTAGAACAGCCTCCGGAGTGAAGTACCATCCAATATCAGTGGTCCCATAATCACTTATCCAGTCACTACAGCTCCTCTGCGTGACTGCTGCCTTGAACCTCTTGGTCCTAGTTATGATCCAGTTAGTCATGAATCCACCATAGCTACCTCCAGTGACACCGAGCCTCTCAGGGTCTATCCACGGATACTTCTTCAGAGCCTCCTCAACTACCTCCATGAGGTCGAGATAGTCCCTCTCACCGTAGCCTCCCTTTATATCAGCGAAATCTTCCGTGTACCCGTCACTCCCCCGGGGATTACTGTATATGACGGCATAACCGTTAGATGCTAGCACGTGGAAGTCCATCATGAAGCCTTCCCCGAACATCGTCTTGGGGCCGCCGTGGATGTATAGTATCGCAGGGTACTTCTTGGACTCGTCGAAGCCACGTGGCTTCATTATCCACGCGTCGATGGATTCACCATCGCTGGCTTTGACCGTGAAGTGCTCGTGGCTTCCCAGCCACACTTTATTGGTGAACCCTAGATTATGCCAGGTCAGCCTTTTCCTGACATCGGTCTTCGGGTCATAACAGTAGACCTCGGCCGGCTCCCTGTGGTTCATCATGGTGTAGTAAATGCAGTCCCTGCCTATGCTGAATCCGTCTATGCTACCGTCGCCGAGCTCGTACAGTAACAGTGGCCCAGCGCTCCCCGGCTCTAGTTTCGCCAGGAAAACCCTACCTTTGACAGATGTGTGGAAATATGCTATGCCCCTACTCCACTCAACGGGCTTCCCGCACCTTGGCCCTCTACCGTCACTATTGACACTAGCAGATATATTGTACGGGTAGCTACATGTGAGGCACTCTATGCTACCATCGAGGTTTATTGTGTAAAGCCTGGTGTGGGCTATCGATACCCCTTTATCCCTGGCTTCGAGCCAGTTCTTACCTGTGAACCAGGCTTTCCCAGGGTCATCTGTCCAGCCAACACTCCATACAACCCAGTTCTCCGCTGCTACTCTATCGGTCTTTTCTATTACATCGTAGAAGTGGATCTCGCTTAGATAGGGTTTGAACTCGTCCTTTACGAGGGTGTAAATGATATACCTCCCATCCGGGCTTACCGCGAAGTCCCCTATCCACTCCCCCTCACCGGGCTCAACTAGGACCTCGGGTTCCCCGCCAAGCCGGACGAGCTGGAGTTTCTGCTTTACAAAATACGTGTATCCGGACCCGTTCACCCATACTGGTAAATGCTTAATTCTATGCACTGTCTCACCCGGCTTTCCATGGCCTGTCAGAACCACTAGTTCCTCGTCGCCTAGCCATTCGTAGCCGTATACACCGGCCTCGGCCTCTAATACCTTCCATGCTTCCCCATCCTCAAGTTTGACCCAAAGCTCAGACTTCTTACTGTCATCCCTCCGGGAGAGGAATGACAGGATTCTCCCGGTGGGACTCCACTTAGGACAAGTATCTGACGGCCCCTTGGTGAGGGGGTATGGGGGCCTGTCCGGGGACGCTATCCATATTGAGTAGTTATACCTGTTCTTGTCAACATCCATTCGACCCAGAACATACAACACCTTGCACTCGGATGGATTGACCCTTGGATCGCTTACGAGCGTTATTCTAGCCAGGTCTTTTGGTTCGAAGGTTTTTTCACTCAATAACGGACACCTTGGGTGTGGAATTTATGGTTGTTTACGGTATAAATTGTTGACCTATCTAACCTGTAAATATATACTGGAGCAGAGGGTGAGTATTTATATATGAGGAAAACTCGCTAAGCCGGACACGGAATAAGAAGCCTTTGAGAGAGTGGTAGACATGAAGTTCCTCAGATGCAAGCCAGACGCGATACCCGAGTCAACGGGTAAGAGAATAGCCATTATAGGAGCCGGCCCAGCCGGGCTAGGTGCAGCCGGGGTACTCAGGTGTAAGGGTCACGAGGTAGTAGTATATGACCAGAACCCCGAGCCAGGAGGACTAATCCTGTTCGGGATACCTATCACCAGAATACCAAAGGAGCCGGTTAGGAAGGGTATAAAAGAACTAGCCGACGCGGGAGTAAAGTTCGTGTTGAACACTAAGGTCGACATGGTCGGCGATCTAGGCCTGATGGATAAAGTCGTTGCGCCAAAGAACAGGGTTCACCTAGAAGATATAATAAACGAGTACGACGCGACAATAATAGCTACTGGAACATGGAAGACGAGGTCGATGGGTACTAAAGGCGAGGAAGAGAACGCTGACTGGGTTTACCCTGCCGTGGAGTGGATAGTAGCGGTCCACATGGCCAAGTACGGATATAAGAGCTGGAGCGATGTACCCCCGCTAGAGGGTAGAATACTCGTCATAGGAGGAGGTCTCACAGCAGCTGACAGCGTCCTAATACCCCTGAGCTACCCGGAGTTCAAGGGCAAGGTCAGCGAGGTGGTCCTGAGCTACAGGAGGTCAAAGGAGTACGCCCCAATGGGCCCGAGGGAAATAGACAACCTTATACTGCACGGCGCCAAGTACTGGGAGCTGACTCTTCCAGTAGAATTCAGGAAGGATGGAGACAAGAAAATAGTCAAGTTCGTCAGGATGAGGCTGGTGAGAACCTCGGCGGAGAAGAGGCCTAAGCCCGTTCCAATCGAGGGCAGCGAGTTCGAGGAAGAGTTCGACTACGTGCTGAAAGCCGTAGGAGTACTCCCGACACCGCCCGTCAAGGATGGTTGCTGTGGAATAAAGGTAGACAGCCACGGCGTTATATTGACGGACGAGAAGTTCATGACGTCAAGGAAAGGTGTTTTCGCCGCTGGAGACGTGCGCCACGGCCCGAGCCTAATAGGCCCGGCGCTGAAGAGCGGTGTAGAAGTGGCCAAACACGTGGAGGAGTACCTCTCCTCCCAGTAAACCATATTTTTGTTCTAAGCATGTATCTCCACTATATCCCCGTCCTCCACCACGTGGTCCAGGCCTGTCCTTTCACCTGGGTACTTCGCGCTGGGCCCCCATATTTTCGCGTACTTGAAATTCTTGACTAGCCTGGAGTGAACGCTTTTCGCTACATCCAGGACAGTAGCGCCCTTCCGGAGGACGAGGGGTTGCTCAGCCTTCTCACCGTTGGGCTCCTTCGTGTATATCCTAATAATCCCCAGCTTCTCGAACAAAACTCTGCCAAGGTTCTCGTATCCCCTCCCGCTCCTAGCGATCCCCACCAGTACGGGTGTGTCCCTAGGGACCACATCCCTTAGGCCGAGTAGCTCTCTCCTAGTGTATATGCTCTTATCGGCCTTGTTCAAAACTATTACAGCTGGCTTGAACATTGTCCTTGTGAACACTGCTTTCTCCACGTCGTCTAGTGTGACTTCCCCTTCAATGTACACGTTAGCCCCATAGATACGGTATTCTCTTAATAGCTTCCTAACGTCCTCTTCCGTGAACCCTCTCAGCCTACCGTTAACGTAGAGTTTTATATCCCCCACTCCCCGGGTTCTCTCTATGTACACGTAGCCTTTCCCCTTGCTGATTTCTATCCCCCTGTCACCGAGGATCCTGAGGACTGAGACGATCTCATCCCTCAGGTTGGGAGAGTCCAGGGAGAACACGAGGAGGAGTGCATCAGCGTTTCTCGCCAGACCTATGATCCTGTTGTTCCACTGGCTGTCCGGCTCGTCTAGCATTAGGCTAGGAGTGTCGACGAGCTGTATTTGTATGTCCTCGAACTTAAGCATCCCGGGGGCTGGGAGCCTGGTAGCGTATGGATAGTCTGCTACTACGGTTTTCGCCCCCGTGAGGGTATGGACAAGAGTGCTTTTCCCAGTGTTGGGAGGACCTATTACTGCTACTTGCGCCGCCCCAGTCTTCTGAACCATATACCGTATTCCGCCGCCTCCCGACCGCTTCCTCCTCTTCTCATCCTCCAGTTCCTGCCTTAGCTGAGCCAGTTTCTTCCTGGCCCAGAGCATGAGGTTCTCGGTGCCCTTGTGCTTAGGTACTGCCGATATGAACTCTTCAAGGGCACGTATCTTCTCTTCCGTCGTCTTCGCGTCCAGGTATTTAGCATATTTCGCCTTCGCCTCCGGCGGCAGATTCGCTGGCATGGCTATGAACCTCACTGCTATGCTAACCGATATCCCTGTAATACGGTTCCATGTCTGTTGGGGTTAATTTATCCGATATACTTGACAGCCTTGGAATTATATATCGGGTGATTATATACTATATATAGTGCTGTGGCCCGAGTTTAATAAGGGCTAAGGGGGTGTAGCCGAGGTGCCCCAGACTCTTAGTACGGGACTAATAATAGCCGGGGCTTACGCTGACAAGGCTAGGAGGGTTCTATTCGCACAGCTCCGAGATAAGATTAAGTCTGGAGAAATCAGCAACAAGGAAGTAGCGAGAGCAGCCGCAGAGTTGAACCGCATGCTATTCGACATACTCGTAAACAAGCTGAAAACAGACAAGGGAGACGTGGTCAGGGTCAGAATAGACTACGAGGTAGAGGACGGGAAGATCAAGTGGCTCTGGGACACACTTAGACTAGAAGTCTTCCGCAGGATACCCGAGGAGGAAGTGGCGAAAGCAATATCGGAAACCATGAGCAGGCAACCCAGCGGTGAAGCGCCTAGCTACACAGTGGCCCGCCTAGGAACCACGCCGCTGGACGATGTTGTCTACGAGGTGAAGATAGGTGAAACCAGAGTGGGAGCCCTGCTCGTAGAAAGCGTTGACGGCGAAGCAGTTGTAAAAGGCGCGGTCACAGAACCCCAGCCCCTAATCATTAAGAGGGCGATCATAGACGTTGAAGGAGACCTAGACGAGGCTGTAGAGAAGAATCTACCTGACCTCCTAGACGAGGCCGAGCAAGTGGATAGAGAACTTGCTGAAAAGGTGGTAAATGAGATCCTTGACGAGCTACCATAACAAAGCGAGGAGAATAGCGGAGAAAATAGTGGAGGCCAAGGGCTGCACAGTAGCGCTCACCGGGGCAGGAATAAGTACTCCAAGCGGCATACCGGACTTCAGGAGCCCCGGTGGGCTGTGGAGCAGGGTAGACCCATCCATATTCGACATCTCCTACTTCAACTCTAGGCCTGACATTACATGGCTGAAATACCTAGAGATGATTGAAGAAATAAGGGACAAACAGCCCAACCCTGCTCACAGGGCCCTAGCGGAGCTGGAAGAGAAGGGATTCCTCGAGGCAGTCATAACCCAGAACATAGACGGGTTACACCAGAAAGCTGGGAGTAGGAGAGTATTAGAGATACATGGAAACGCCTACAGGGCAGTATGCACTGCATGCGGGGCCCGTTACCCCATAGACGAAGCTCTGGAACAGGTGAGGAAAGGAGAGCCTCCCAAGTGCCCCCGGTGCGGTGGGCTCCTCAAGCCGGACGTGGTCTTCTTCGGGGAACCCCTACCATATAAAGTGTACATGGAAGCCCTCAGGCTGGCGAGAACCTGTAAGGTGTTCCTCGCAATAGGGTCTAGCCTGGTGGTCCAGCCAGCGGCGAGTCTCCCCTTGCACGCGCATTCTTCCGGGGCCTTCCTAGCAATAATAAACCTACAGCCTACTCCGCTCGACCCGGTGGCGGATGAGGTAATACATGGAAGGGTCGAAGAGATCCTCCCCCTTATAGCCAGACTAGTCGAAGAAATCGCTGGTTAAGCTAACTTATTTAATGCTAACACCACATTCATTACCGTTAAACGGTGTCTGTATTTGCCCAGCAACGTGGAAAGGCTAGGTAATGCATTGGTGGACTTCGAGTCTAGACTGGACACTATCAGGGAGGAACTCGATAGTGTCGCGAACGACCTGCTAGTACTAGCGGAGGAGCTAGTTGTCGAAATCAAGAACGAAGCAATAGCAGCGTATGAGATGGCTAGAGACAAAGTCCAGAAATCACTGGATGAAGAAATAGAGAAGCTACGCGGCGTTTACGAGGAGAGGATAAGGAAGGAGGTAGAGGAACTGGAGAAGAAAGGCGAGGAGAAGTATGAAGAAGCCGTTCAAGAGGCACTAGAGATGATAAGAGGTGCCGCTGCTTGAGCCAGCCGGGCTACGCCAAAATCCTCCCCAAACTAAGGATTGCACTTGCAAACCTAGCTAAGACAGATGATATAAGGAGCCTAGCCCTAGTTGAGAGCTTCGAGGAAGCCCTCCGGGACGCGGGAGAATTCAAGGTTCTAAAAGAAGAGAAACTGGAAGCTAAGAGCTTCAGCGAGATAGAAAGGGCTCTCAACAGGATAGTAGTGAAATACACGTTGAAACTGGCTAAGATAGCTCCCGAGCCTGCAGATAAAGTGGCCAAGGCATACCTATGCACCTACATCCTCGGAGACCTGTTGAGCATATTCAGGAGGACCGCCCTTGGAGCCCCATTATCGATAGAGACATTGGTAACCCCCGATATACCGGGGACCCCCCTCTACGGCTTGGAGGAAGAAAGCCTTGAAGCACCCAAGCAGCTTCTAGCAAGGATTAAAACACCCGAAGCCAGGAAGTTCGCTTCAGACGCGCTTGAAGCCTTCCAGAAAACAGGAGACCCAGGCATATACGACCTCTATCAGCCGCTCATAAGGCCTGTACTCATCCAGTCGGCGCTACAAGGCCTTGACATACAGAGCAAGCAGGCTGTCGAGCAGGTCGCGTGTCCCAGGTTAATCTACACACTGGTCTCAGGCCTATTATACTCCTCCCGGACGAAGACACCGGTAGAAGTGTTATCTGCAGCTTACAACGGTATCAACGTCTGCAAGTTCAACTGGACAACAATTAGACAGGTATACGAGAACAACAGCGGCGACCCGGAGCAGCTGTTCTCAGAGCTCAAGAGGAAATTCCCCATGTTCGAAGGCAGGAACTACATAGAGGCGTTGAAGAACGCTAGGTCGACATCGCTCCGGGAGAGCCGTAAACGCTCCCTAGCCCAGTTCACCGGGTACCCGTTCCACGCAGGATTAATAGCAGCGTCAATAGAGTTGTTAGAGCATGAGGTCCGTGATATTAGGGCAGTGCTCTCAGGCAAACTATACAACGTGTACCCAGAGAAGATATACACGGTCATATCAAGGGAGCTCTAAGCATGTCCTCTTTAGAAACCAGTATTTTCCTATTCACAATAAAGCCCAAGTACGCTGAGGCAATACTATCTGGCCGCAAAAAATACGAGCTAAGAAGGCTCAGAGGGCCCAGGGTTACCCCCGGGTCACTAGTCATCCTCTACGTCTCAGGGGACACGAAGAGCATAATAGGAGAGTTTACAGCAGGAGAAGTCATAGAAGACACGCCGGACAACGTGTGGAGAAAGGTGAGGAAACCTGGAACCGGAATTGGAAGAGAGGCCTACAGGTACATAAAAGGATCCCGCCTAGCACAGGCAATCGAAGTCCTGAACCCCAGGCTCTACAAGGTTCCAGTATCACTAGAGGAGGTAAGGAACATAATCCCAGGGTGGAACCCTCCTCATAGTTATACCAAACTAAGACCTGAGGACCC
>JALUZI010000035.1 GCA_027012045.1 Desulfurococcales archaeon | reverse complement strand
ACAGGCATGCTACTAAACGCCCTCGCAGTAGCCCTAATGCCCCACATAATGAGGCCCCTCCCACTAATGGGCGACAGGGTGATACAGGCCCTCGGCCTCTCCACGGCGGCGCCGATAGCCATAGGAGCCCTCAGCCTAGCCCTCGGAGTCTCCCGCGGAGTAGGGTCGGGAGCATTCATAATGGCCTCCGGGATGGCGATAGGCTCCATCGCCGGGGGACTACTAGTAGAGTACTCCGGGTTCCCAGCCCTCTTCTACTCGGCCTCAATCATAAGCCTCCTAGCCGGGATACTAGCCCTGACAACAAGGTTCCCCAAGGTTCCAGGAGACAGGAACCTGCTACGCGCGCTCCGCAGAATCCCCGCTAGCGCCTGGATCGTCCTGCTAGGCCTCCTAGCCAGGAACACCCTCGCTACGGGGGTCTACGCTATACTAGCCATACTGTTCAGCCAGATAATAGGCCTCACAATACTCGAGACAGCGCTGGCCCTCTCCCTGAACCCGCTGGTCCAAGCCTTCTTCAGCCTAGTAGTATCCCGGAAGGCTGAGGGCAGGGAACTCCCAGTGTTCTCCCTAGCGCTCGCCTCGACAAGCATAGTCTTCACGCTCTACTACTACGCCCACAGCCTAGCAGTAGTCCTCGTAGCCCAGATAGTCCAAGGCCTCGTATACTCGACGATAAGCGTCTCCGGCAACATGTACGTGATCCGGAGGTCCCCGGAGGAGATCCGGTACACGGCCTCAAGCCTCTACAACTTCTTCTTCAACCTAGGCTGGATAACAGGGACCCTCGCCGCGGGAGCCTACATGGACAGGCACGGGCCCACCGCCTGGCTTAGGCTAGCGATAATGCTCCTACCCCTCGTAGGCCTAGCCACTTACGCGGCCGCCAGGCTAGCGGCGGCTAGAGAGGAGGGGCTAGCCGGATAGTAGCTCTGCGAGGTAGTCCGTGAGGCCCCGGATACCGGTCTTCCTCTTCCAGGGCTTTACGCAGAGATAATTCAGGGGGCCCTGGTAGCCGCCCATGGCTTCAAACCCGTCTCCCCTGGCCTCGCCCAGCCTCCTAG
>JALUZI010000034.1 GCA_027012045.1 Desulfurococcales archaeon | reverse complement strand
TTGAACAGCTCCGGGTGCTTCATGGGTAGCTCCACGATCTCCCTTATCTTCTCCTTAGCCTCCTCCAGGTCTCCTATGTCTTCCCATGTTACCTTAGGTACTCCGCGTGCCTTCTCGATCTCCCCTTCCTTGACGGGCTTCTCTCTTATCGTGACTTCCGTTTCGTCTGTGACGTATACGTAGTGGCTGGGCTGGGTTGACACTACTACTAGTGGGAGTCCCTCGAATACGGGTATGATTATGGTTTCTCCCCTGCCTACAGGTTTCATTTTAAGTATGTTCTTCACGTAATCGACGAAGTCCCTGCCGAACCTTATCGGCTCCAGGGGTGCTAGGACTATCTTCTTAGCCGGCTCCACGTTCTCCGCCTTCCTGACTGTGACATAGTCTCCTATGCTTGCCCCGATAGCGCTCCTGATGTAGCCGTCTATCCTAATGATATCTCTGCCGGCCTCCGCGCCGTGGAGAGGCCATACAGTCGCTACGGCAATAGACTTGGGGCCCTCTATTTCTATGAAGTCCCCTGTTTCGAGGCCTAGTGCTTTCATAACGTTCCTTCCTATTCTGGCTATTTTCCTTCCTACGTCCCTCTGGTCTGCTTCCCTTACTCTGAGTCTTATTTCTTTAGTGGTTTTTGCCATATTTCATCACCTCGAAATTAAGTTATTTAATAGGGGAAGGGTATATTTAAATTTTTTCTATAAAAATGCCTCTGATTGTGTAAAAATTTACAAAGAAAACATGGGCTGGGAACGGCAAATACTGAAAACACGTGAAACCAGCGACCAGTGAGGACAGCCTAGTACCGTATGAGATCTACAATAAGTACTACATTAATGTATTACATTAATACGGTAATAAAAAATGGCACCGCCTAAGAGGCCGCCTCCTCTCTTCTCTCAAGCTTCCTCTTGAGGAGTTTCAGACGGATGAACTCCTCTCTCATCCTCTCCTCAAGAACCATGTTAATGAACTTGGTAACCTTCTCATAACTCGGCAGTATCACGTAATCAATAGCGTTAATCAGCCTCTGAGTCTCCTTCAACTCCTTTATGAGGAGCCTAAGCGTCTCCTCAAGCTCGGCTAGCTTCAACAGGTTAGGGAGAATGTTCTTCATCATCTCCAGCGAGTCAACTAAGTAGGGGCTAGATCCGGGGGAATATCTGAGCAGGGGATAAGTAGACTCGTCCACCTCGTAGCTGGGGACCTTAACGGCGAACAACACCTTCTTGAACTCGCGTACGGAGAGGCCTGGCTTGACGTTACCAGCCATCCTCTTGACCGAGGAGAACCCTTCATCCGCCACTCCCAGATAGAAGTTATCATAGAACTCTATGAGAGACTTAGCCACGTCGTTATAGTACTTCTCGTAGTCAGCTATGGCCTGCCTTATATAGAGGAGCAGGACCTCCCTCTTCTCCTCCATAACCTTCCTGACCTTCCTAATAACCTTCTCCTCACGCTTGAGCCTGATCAAGTTAATCTTAGTCGGCAGCACCTTCCTGGCATCCAAAGCCACTACTGAACACCTGCTAACCTAAAGTCTCCTCTTCAACCATGCTGGAGGACTCTGTATTATATATTTTAAGACACTAAACACCTAGTTCCAACGGGATCCCAGGGTTGGGTAAAGCTAAAACCGCAATATTGTCACTGCTAGTATTATATCTGGCTTATACATGGATACTATTCAAGCCTCCCCGGAAGGGCTGGGATCTGCTCCTAGTAAAGATAACAGTGTGGATAACCGTGACGTTGCTGGCACTAGTATTACTAGCCGGGTACTGGGCTCTGGTCAAAGAAGACTAGTTGCGAATTACTATGAAGAAAAGAGAATAGAGTAAAAAGCTCGTTTACTCTTTCTTCCTATACTTAGGATGATACTTCTTTATGAACTTGTCCTTAATGTTGGTCAGCTCAGCCTCCGGTAGCACTGACAGTATCTCCCATGCAAGATCGAGCGTCTGCTCTATACTCCTATTCTCCCTCGGGTCCTGTGAGAGGAACTTATGCTCGAATAAGTCAGCGTACTTCAGGTACAGTCTGTCCACGTCGCTCAGGCTCTCTTCTCCGACTACTGTCGCCAGGCTCCTCAGCTCTACGGCCCTTGAATATGCTGCGTAGAGCTGGTTGCTCACATCGCCATGATCCTCCCTGGTCTTTCCAGGGCCTATACCTTCCTTCATTAGCCTGGAGAGGCTCATGAGCACGTTTATCGGCGGGTAGATTCCTCTGTTGTGCAGGTTCCTGTCAAGCACTATCTGGCCCTCGGTTATGTATCCTGTGAGGTCGGGTATCGGGTGGGTTATGTCGTCGTTAGGCATTGTAAGTATGGGCATTTGTGTTATGCTCCCCTTCTTGCCGTGGACTCTCCCTGCTCTCTCGTATATGGTTGCCAGGTCACTATACATGTATCCTGGGTATCCCTGTCTTCCAGGCACCTCTTCTCTTGCAGCGCTGATCTCTCTGAGGGCTTCAGCGTAGTTAGTCATGTCTGTCAGTATGACGAGGACGTGCATATCCCTCTCGTAGGCAAGGTACTCTGCAAGGGTTAGTGCTGCACGGGGTGTGACTAGTCTAATCATTGCAGGCTCGTCGGCGAGGTTCATGAACATTGCAACCCTGTTCAGGGCTCCTGTTTCCTCGAAGAAGTTCTTGAAGAACAGGGCGTCGTCGTACTTTATTCCTATGGCGGCGAATACTACGGCGAACTCCTCCTGTTCACCCCTGACTGTGGCCTGCCTAGCTATCTGGGCTGCGAGGGTGTTGTGGGGGAGACCGCTACCTGAGAATATTGGTAGCTTTTGCCCTCTGACCAGGGTGTTCATTCCGTCTATAGCGCTTACACCTGTCTGGATGAAGTCCTCCGGGTAGGCTCTCTGGGCAGGGTTCAGGGGCTCGCCGTTTATATCCCTCTTCTCCTCCGCTAGGACTGGAGGGCGGCCATCTATAGGTTCTCCGAGGCCGTTGAAGACGCGGCCTAGCATGTCTTCGCTGACAGGTATCTCTAGAGGCCTGCCTAGGAACCTCACTTTTGTCCCTGTGCTGGTTATGCCGGTCGTTCCCTCGAATACCTGGACAACCGCTATTCCATGGGAAACGTCTAGCACACGGCCTCTGCGCTTCTCGCCGCTAGCTAGTTCAACCTCGACTATCTCGTCGTATGCTACTCTCGAGACTCCCTCAACGACTAGGAGGGGTCCCTTTATCTCTTTTATCCTGTGATACTCGCGGACTCCTATTGTAGACATCACGGCTCACCTCCCGGGGGCTCAGCCCGTCACCTCCAACTGTTTAAGCCTATCGATAGCTTTCTTCTCGAGTTCCTCTATGAGCTCGGGCTTATCATTCGGTATGGTGAATCTTGCCTTCGACATCTCAACGACCACGTCCTGCGTCGCCTCCCTTATCTTCGCCACGGTTACACCTTTCTCCACCAGCCTAGCGGCTTCCCTGTGGAAGTTTATTATCATCTTTAGGAGGAGGAACTGTTTCTCAGGCGGTGAGAAAGCGTCTATCTCGTCGAAAGCGTTCTGCTTGAGGAACCCGTCCTTTAGGAGCCTCGCCGTCTCCAGTATCAGCTTGTCGTGCTCGCTGAGGCTCTCAGGCCCGACCAGCCTCACTATCTCCTTGAGCTCGTCTTCCCTGAGCAGTATCTCCATAGCCTCTTCACGGTACTCCTTCCACCTCTCGTTGACGTGCTCGTGCCACCACTTAGCGACCAGGTCCACATATGCTGAGTAGCTGTCTATCCAGTTTATAGCCGGGTAGTGCCTGCTGTAGGCTAGTCTAGCGTCGAGGGCCCAGAAGACTCTTATGAACCTCTTAGTGTGGCTGGTCACGGGCTCTGTGAAGTCTCCGCCTGGAGGCGAGACTGCTCCCACGACAGTTACACTGCCGATTCTCTCGGGGGATCCTGTGGTTACTGCTCTTCCAGCACGCTCGTAGAATTCTGCGAGCCTGCTTGCCAGGTAGCTCGGGTATCCCTCCTCGGCGGGCATTTCCTCTAGCCTGCCCGCTATTTCACGGAGGGCTTCGGCCCACCTGCTGGTCGAGTCTGCCACTATGAGCGTGTCGTAACCCATGTCTCTATAGTACTCTGCGAGTGTTATTCCCACGTAGATGCTCGCCTCTCTTGCTGCGACAGGCATGTTGCTAGTGTTGGCTATGAGTATTGTTCTCTCCATGAGGGGTTTCCCTGTCCATGGGTCAATGTACTGTGGGAACCTCTCGAGGACCTCCGTCATCTCGTTGCCTCTCTCGCCGCAACCGATGTAGACGACTACGCGGGCGGCGCTCCACTGCGCCAAACTATGAAGGGTTACTGTTTTACCTGTACCGAAGGCTC
>JALUZI010000033.1 GCA_027012045.1 Desulfurococcales archaeon | reverse complement strand
ATCAAGCCATAGCCAACTGGGTAGCCCCGCCTTTCTCCGATCGTGCCAAAAAAATTTGAAGCAAAACCTATTCTCTTAACCCAAAATTTTCTCTTTTTTTTACTCTCTCTCGCGCGCGCGCGCGCGCTTGTAGAGTGTCTTTTATATATATCTTGTATATTGTAGGGTGGCGAAAATCCCATGGTTACGGGATTTTTTGAGTTTAAAAAACAAAAAAACAGGGTGAAAAAACAAAAAAACAGGGTGAAAAAAAACAAAAAAACAGGGTGAAAAAACAAAAAAACAGGGTGAAAAAACAAATATGAATTAAGAATATGTTACAATTGTGTTGTTAGTACCTCAAAAGGAGAGCGATATGAGCAGTATAATAATCCCGAACAGCAACAATATGGTCAGAAAATCCGAAGCTCTTACAAAAGCACGATATAAACTCAATCCCCTTGCTCTCAAATTCGTTACAACAATAATCGCCAATCTGAAACGAAGTGATGAAGTAGATGAAAAATATATTTTTAGAGTTAAAGACCTTGCCGATTTGATGGGAATTTCCTATCACGATATTTATGCAGAAATGGAAGAAGCAGTCGAAGAGTTGTTGAAAAAACCCTTGCACATCAAAGAGGATAACGGATGGTTAAAAGCAAATTGGATTAGTAGTGCAAGATACGAGGACGGAAAAGGAACTATAACTTTTAGAATAGATCCAGATTTACGCCCCTATCTTTTAACTTTACAAGAGAAATTTTTGCAATACAAGCTTGAAAATATCTTGAGGCTAAGAAGCGGATATGTAATCCGTCTCTATGAGATTTTGAAAGATTGGTACAACCAAACGAGCAGATACGACAACAGCAAAAAGGTCGAAAAAATCGTAGAGGTACAATGGCTTCGAGAAACGTTAGAGGTACCGAAAAGCTATCAATACTCAAGCCATCTAAAAAAGCTAATAATCGAAAAAGCAAAAGAGCAATTGGCCGAACACACCGACATCATTTTCGACTACGAAGAGATAAAAACGGGCCGCAAAGTAACCCATCTCAAATTCATCGTTGAGGAAAATCCGAAAAACGCCAAAC
>JALUZI010000032.1 GCA_027012045.1 Desulfurococcales archaeon | reverse complement strand
GTTATAAGGGAATCCCCGGGATGGAATTATTACACCGTAGTATTCAGTAGTATGGCCCTGTTGTTCCCAGTTCTAGCATTATTATTGTTTTAGGTGGCTTGGATGACGAGGATAAAGTATACACGGGCCGACGATGTATGTTGTATTGTCCGGGAACTGGTGAGCCAGGGATTTTTCCCGCACGTAAATGTTAACAAGGTAAAGTGTCTTGTGAGCTGGGGGACTTCAACTAGGGCTATAGCTAGGATACACGGTCTTTCGAGTGCCTGGATAGCAGCCGGATTAGAGCCTGGATATGTTATAGAGGTGATAGGAGAGAGGTTCTACAAGCTGAGCAAGGCAGAGATGATTAAAACAGTTATTCACGAGTTACTCCACATTCCATACACGTTCTCCGGGGGACTACGGCCTCACGGCCGGTTAGTCAACGGGAGAACGGTCTACTCAATTTATAGGAGAATTGATTTTAGTCGTCTAGAGAAATGTTTTAAGACAGGGTGAACAGTCAGTGACCGTATTGCCGGATGATTTCCTAGATAACACACTCAGGGCTCGGAGGAAGCTGGTTGAGGCGATCCTCGAGAAAGGTATGGGTCCGAGCATCGATTGCGACCTTGTTAGATCGAGCTATTTGCTCTCCCCTATGGTTGCCACATACGGATCTGCTGGACTCAACATAGCCCCCTTCATGGTATCCTACCTTGTTAAGGAAAGCTGTATGGCGGAAGCGCTCGAGAAGCTGAGGGATATAGAGAGAAAATATTGGGGGAAAGGTTTCGAGGCAGTCAAGGCTGGATTGAGCTTCGTATTAGACTACGTTTACAACGAGGACTGCGTGGATCCTCTGGCAATGGTTAGTCACGTGATGACGAAAGGGCATACATGGAGGAATATTATTGAAACAGGAGAGGCAACTTTAGGGATTCTCATACCTCCCGATGTGGCGGCTTACGAGATCAGGACTACAGCCCAAATAGTAGAACAGGGAAGCATATACGAGTATGTGAACCTCGTGCATGATTTGATGCATGTCATTCCTGAGGGAGAACGATCGCACCCATGGTATCCGGCTGTCGTTTTCCGGGTTAGGGAAATATATGATAACAGCTACCAGAAACTTGGCTCTAGGATCTATCCCTAGACAACCTCTTGGCTAAACCGCTCGATAAACTCGATAGCAATTCTTTTAAACTTATCACTAGATCAGTAAAACTTATACCAGGATCAGTTAGTAGTGCCACTGCAAGAGCAGTCAATGCAAAGATATAGACAAGCAAACCGTATTCACTGTGCCCGCTATTCCCCCCGTTGCCCGTGACGGTTGCTGTTATAGAGTTGAGCTTCGGTAGAGCTACAAGTGACGATGCATTGTGGCTGGTGACTAAATCACGTGGTCCTCCTCCGGTCTGGTTTACTGTTAGTGTCCAATTCATCACTTTATCCAGAACCATGATTCACCCTGTTTATATTATGCATTATATGACACACGGGGGTACGTGTAACTGTATTTTTAGGCCAAGCTGTATCTTCAATATATCTACAGGGGGATGAGGAATACTCCTATGGACCGCATCTAAGTATGAGGTCTCCGGCAGAACCCGACCCCTCATTTAGGTGTATTGGAATGCTGAACCTGGTTGGTCTAGGACTATGGCTAGGGCATATCACTAGGGAGGCCCGTGAAGCCCTGTCCAGCTCGGATAAAGTCTACCTTGACTACTACACGAACATCTCAAAAGACATTACACCGGCCAATCTAGCTAAGGCTATAGGAAAGCCTGTAGAACCCGTGGGCAGGGATAAACTGGAGTTCCCTGGTGTTAGAAGATTATTGAGAGAAGCGTCGACAAAGAACATAAGCATTGCAGTGATAGGAGACCCTCTCGTCGCAACTACGCACATAATCGTATTAGAGGAAGCTAAATCGCTTCACATACCATTCAAGGTTATCCATGGAATATCAGGAGTCTACATGTCTATACTCGAAAGCCTTCTGCAAATCTACAAGTTCGGCCGAATAACAACCCTTGTATACCCATATGAAAACACGTTCCCCTACAGTGCATTGAAACAGGTCTACACAAACATGTGCACCAGCTCACACTCCCTAGTACTCCTTGACCTCAAGCTGGATGAAGGTAAAATAATGCATGCCAATGAAGCTGCTAATATAATAATTGAGATGGAGCATAATATGTGGGGAGAAAGTATACTAGAAGATCTAACGGTGATAATAGCCGAAGCATCTGGAACTCCTTGGCAGAGAATAACCGTTAGATCCCTAGGTGAGACCCGGGCAGAGAAGTTTGACACGATACCGCAATCCATAATAATTCCAGGGCCACTGCACTTCGAGGAAGAGGAATCCCTGGTCAAAATACTGGGATCACCAGAAGAGTTGTTAGAGAGGCATAAAGAAACACTAAAATCTCGTTTAACCGACATCTGTAAAAGAGCCGGTTTGCACAGCGGAGATGATGTGTTTTGACAAGCGAATTGAAACTCGACCCGTGGGGGCATGTAAGCGTAAAGGACTATGGGAGACTAATGGAAACATTCGGTATTAAGCCATTCAAGAATATACTACCTAAAATCTCCCAGATCTCAGAGCCGAACAGGTATATGAGAAGAGGCATAATATTCGGCCACAGAGACTTCGACAAACGCGTAATAGAGCCACTATCCAAGGGAGAGCCGGTAGCCCTTCTAACAGGCTTTATGCCAAGCGGTAAATTCCACTTCGGCCACAAACTCACGGCAGACCAGATAATATACTATCAGAAACTAGGCGTCAAAGTGCACATCGTCATAGCCGACGCTGAGGCATATGCGGTAAGAAAAATGGACAGGAAGAAAGCAATAGAAATAGGACTATACGAGTACATAGCAAACCTGATAGCACTAGGTCTCGACCCCGCAAAAGCAGTATTCTACTTCCAGACTAACCACAAGACACCATACTACAGGCTCATACAACTGTTCTCCAGAAAGGTAACCATGGCGGAAATGGAAGCCATATACGGAACAATGGAACCATCAAAAGTGATGGCAGCCCTAACACAAGCAGCAGACATCCTCCACGTACAACTAGAAGAATTCGGCGGATACAAGAACGTAATAGTCCCAGTAGGAGCCGACCAAGACCCCCACCTAAGGCTCTCGAGGGACCTAGCCGACAGATTCCACAATGAACTAGGGCTAGAACGCCCCGCATCCACATACCACATGCTACAACGCGGGCTAGACGGTGACAAAATGAGTAGTAGCAGACCGGAAGCAACAATATTCCTAACAGACCCTCCCGAAGTTGCGAGAACAAAGCTCATGAGGGCACTAACAGGTGGAAGGGCAACAGTAGAGGAGCAGAGGAAACTCGGAGCAGAACCCTGGAAATGCACAGTCTACGATTTCTACATGTTCCAGCTAATCGAGGATGACAGAGAACTACAAAAAATCTATGACGACTGCGTATCCGGTCGGTTGCTGTGCGGCCACTGTAAGAGGAATGCCTGGAGCCTACTAGAGAAATTCCTAGAGGAGCACAGGAAAAAACTGGAGAAAGCAAAAGACGTCGTATTGAAATATGTCGAACCCCCCAAATTCTAAATGCGCCTCTTAACCCCCCATGCTAAGTGAGCTAGAACAGCGGTTAAGCTGGGCAGGCCTTTCACAGGCCTGATATCCCCTTTCCTAACGGCTTCCAGGAAGCTCTCAACACTACCCTCATCAGTATAAACTAGAGTATAGGCAGACCCTATCTCCTCTTTAACATGGGCATCACTACCAGCAGTCCCAGGCTTACCCAGCTCCCTGGCAACCCTAGCGGCCTTCGAGTTCAGGAAAGGTAAATTCGTCGCGTTCCAAACCTCTATAGCGTCGAAAAGCTCGGGGGCCTCCCTGATGAAATCCCCGACAGCGGGTTCGATGATACTGTAGGGGTGTGCAGCTATCATAACACAATTGTTCTCATCGGCAAGATCGCGAAGATCCCACGGATCCTTCTTGATCTTTGACAGGGGTTTCTCGCACAAGACTAATACATCCCCCTTAGTTGTCCGCACCTCGTTCCCAGGGATAACCACAGGCTTCTCCAATCCTCTAAGCTTGACTGCCCTTTGGGCGAGCACAGCACCGCGGAAAGTGTTGTGATCGGTTACAGCGAGAAAATCAAGGCCTTTCTTATTCGCCTCTAGCACCACCTGATCAGGAGGGTGCCGTCCGTCACTACTGGTTGTATGACAGTGTGTCTCAGCTTTCAGCCCTTCATCCAACTTATCCTCAGCTCCACTCCCATAATCGCCATGACAGCCTCCTTCTCAGCCCATGAGATACCTAGTTCCTCCAGGGTCTCGGGGAGAGGTACCCCGTACTCGGGGTGCCAGCCCCTTATCTCATAGTACTTCCTCCTAGCGCTTCTGAAGTCTTCCTCGTCTATAAACGCCTTGGAGCCCTTGGCAGGCCCCTCTTCCTCAGGCTCCCACCATCTCGGAGGTATCGTATCGTCTAGAGGCGGGGTAACCCAGTCTAGTACATTGTGTATTCTGGCAAGGCTCTCCTCTCTCCTACTAGCCATGTATAGTTCCTCTATATCAACGTCGAGCCCTGTAGCATAGTTATACAGTTTCACTATTTCCTCCTCGGTAAACGGGACGAATATACATAAGCCGAGGCTGTCAAACACTGTTTTCCTGTCACGGTCCCTGGCAAGGCTCTCCACAACCTCGACTGCCGGGCCGTCGATTGGTCTATCCCTAGTCTTAGGCCACCCTCTGAGATGGCTTGCACCGACATCCGCAGTTGCATAGCTTAGAGCGAAACCTCTTAACCCCCTAGGATCCCAGGCCGGTGCCTCCAAACCCTTGACATGCACGGCCCGGTCATAACCTACTCCCAGGAGCTCAGAAGCCCTCTTAACCCCTTCTGCCAGTATAGCGCCAATACCTTTCTTCTCACCGACCAGCCTTGCAAGCTGGATTACTCCTCCAGCATCCCCGAAACCCTTAACATTCAACCCGAAGTCACTCGGGTCAACCAGCCCCTCCTCCACGAGCTCCAGGAACCATGCAATCGTGTTACCAAGACTTATGGAGTCCAGGCCATACCGGTTCGCAATGTAATTCAGGTACAAAACAACCTCTGGCTCGAAAACCCCTGTCGCTGCTCCCAGCATTGCAACATTCTCGTACTCAGGCTTGACTTCGAACTCTTCCCCTTGAACGGATAGCCTGGTGTATCTAGCGCACTTGACGGGACAGGATTTCCCGTGGATCCACCAGGGCGGATCCGTCTCATATGGCTCAATACCCTTATGAGATAGTTTCTCAGCCAGCTCTAACGGGATATATGGTTTCCTGAAATTATAGCTTGGAGACATCCCTGTTTGAGAGCTGTAAATCAGACCATTCATTGTTCCATGCATTCTTGAATCAGCGGTTTTCCTGGATGTAGCGTACTTATCATACAGCTCGTTCCACAGCTTCTTAAACTCGTCTGGAGACGCCACCGGAATGTCCATGTCACCGTAGACAGCTACGGCTTTCAGCTTTTTAGAACCCAGCACCGCTCCAAGGCCTCCTCTCCCAGCTGCTCTCTGAGAGTCAGCTATGATGTTAGCATACTTTACGAGCTTCTCACCAGCAGGCCCTATGCTTATAACACTGGCTTTACTAGTGGTTTCTTCTCTAACAATGCGAGTAGTAGTATACGTGTCTTTACCCCAGAGCTTCTCTGCACTCCTGATTTCCACTTCACCGTTTCTTATGTAGAGGTAAACAGGGTCTCTGCTTGATCCTTCTATTATGACCGCGTCAAAACCAGCTTTCCTCAATAGGGGGGAGAAATAGTCTCCGAAAGAGCTGTCAGTCAATAACCGGGTCAAGGGACTCTTCGAGACGGCGACAGCTTTACTTGAACCAGGGGCTAGGCCGGAGAGTCCGCCGGCAGCTATCATTATCTTGTTGGATGGGCTCAGGGGATCGGTTCCTGGAGGTATCTCACGGTACATGTAAGCTACGCCAAGGCTTTTTCCTCCCAGGTACATCTCAAGCACGTTATCCTCGATGTCCTCTATTCTGGCTTTGCCGGAGGATAAGTTCACCCTTAGGAGCTTCTTGTTGTATCCTCCCTGAATGGCCAAAGTACTGTCACCAAATCGATTATTATCCTAGGTAAACTATTTTAACTAGAATCTACCGAGTTTGATAAAATAATCTAACGTTGAGCGATGAAATTATATAAATCTCTAGTGAGGATGGAGGTGTGGAGTTTGAGTCCGGACCTGTTGAACTCGATTATATGGATGCTGTTCTGGCTGCTGTTCCTTATACCACTCTTGTCTCCAACTTATAGCTATCAGCGGCTCAAGTCTGCCAGGATGAGGCTGCTCCAGCTACTAGAGAAGAAATACGGGTTCAGGTTCATAACACTGATTCACAGACAGGAAAAGATAGGCCTACTGGGAATACCCCTCTACCGGTTCATCGATATAGACGACAGTGAAGCCGTGATAAGAGCTATAAGGCAAACACCTAGAGACCAGCCTATAGCCCTGGTTCTCCACACACCCGGAGGACTAGTCCTAGCAGCAGCCCAGATAGCTATGGCGTTGAAGAGGCATCCTGCCAAGAAAGTAGTCATAGTCCCCCACTATGCTATGAGCGGTGGAACCCTTATCGCACTGGCTGCAGACGAGATATGGATGGATCCTAACGCGGTTCTAGGACCCTTGGACCCCCAGCTGGCTATCGACCAGACGTTCCACGCGCCTGCCCCGTCGATAATAAAGGTGGCCAAGGAGAAGGGGAAGGATGCTTCTGACAAGATACTCTTGATGGCTGACGTTGCCGAGAAAGCGCTCAAGGAGGTCCAGGAGTTCATACAGAACCTCGTCAAGGACAAGTTGGGAGAGGAGAAAGCCAAGGAGCTTGCAAAACTATTAACAGAGGGCAGGTGGACCCACGATTACCCTATAACGTTCGAGGAAGCGAAGAAGCTAGGTTTGAACGTGAAGGATGAGATACCGGTAGAGATCTACCAGTTCATGGAGCTGTTCCCACAGGCTCCGATGAACAGGCCGGGTGTAGAATACATCCCGCACCCCCTCATCCCGTACAGGCATAACAGGAGTAGCCAGAGCTGACGCCCTCGGGGATGACTGGGATCTTGGGCAGAGGCCCGGAACTCTACCCCCTTTACTCACAAGGTTTTTTCACAATCATACCCACAGGCGAGATAATACAGGTCGTAGACTTCAGGTACTACGAGAAAACCGGGTACTACGAGAGAGTCCTGAGAAACAAACAGCTGCTCAGAAAGGAGAAAGAATTACTCAGGAAGGGAATGGAGAAGATTCTCAGCGAAGAGAAAATAGTAATAAACGGTAGGAACGCTTCATGGAGGGTTCTAGACCCGAACATAATACTCCACGACACCAATCACCCGGAGATAGTGTTCCATGTAGCAATAGAGTTTGAAGCCAGGCCTGGGAGGAACGTTTACGAGGAATACTATGAGGGGACAGTAGTCGAGTATCCCTACACTGCTTTCTGGATCCTACCTAGATGCATGAAGCTCCTAGATGTAGAAGCATCAGGAGAAATTAGGGTGACCGACGAAGGAAGGCTCTTAGTAATATCCGTTAAGAAGGGAGAGGCAGTTGACGGATATGAGGGCTTGATATTCGACAACCAATGCCATGCAACCCCGGGTTCCCAGTAATACTTGTTTTAAACACCAGTGATGTAACCCTTTCACCGGTGCTCTAGGGTTTGGATTATAGTGACTTCATAGAATACTATAGGATAGGCTCTTCGCTGAAGAAGTCGAAACTAGGTTCGATCCAGTACAAAATTAAGAGGAAAACGCTGAAGAACGAGCTATCGGCCATAGGACTAGAGTATGGGTTTACAGGAAACAGGAAAGCTCTGAAGAAATCTCTCGAGAACCTGTTGTTATCCCGTAAGATCTCCGGGGAAGAGCTTTACCGGATTCTACAGGAGATAGAGGAGATCCCGTTATTCCTTGAGATAGCGGAACAGTATCCACAGTACATTGGAACTGAGACCATTAGGAAGGCGAGAGACGCCCTTTTCAGCAGGGGATGGGTCAAATGGGAGAAGAAGGCATCAAGTATGCTAGGCGAGGAGAGCTTCTATAGTATTTACGAAGGAAGCATAATGGGTGTATACGTAGAAGAAGGGGAGGCCAAGCTTGTCCTATATAATGGGAAGAATTATTCAATAATAATTCCCGACAAAAACTCGGAAGGCCTAAGCTATGACGCGCTAATCCAAATTCTCAGGCCGAGGCTCATAGTGTCTTATGGTCTTAGTAGGAATGATAGAATATATGAGAAAACACTTGACTATAAGCTACTGGCTAAACTCGCAATACCACAGCTACAAACCGGAAGACTCGACTATGTTCTAGCTGTTTTATACGGATCAGAGCCCACTAGTATTGAAGATAAACTAAAGATGTTCCTGGACTCAGCTATATGGATGATTGAGAGAATAATGGAAAGACTCCCGGAAATCGGGAGAATCGAGCTGCCAAAAGGTCTGAAGGGTTTATCATCTCCTCCCATTAAGGCGGGGAGGCCTCCCTCTGGTAGGCGCCTAGAACAAATATCTCTGCCTCATGGAAAATTTGCCTCAAACGAGCCTACGGATACCTATACAAGGGATACAGTTCTGGTTACAGAGAACATCCATCCGATGCACCCGGTTTTCTCGCCGTATGCCGTTATTCTCCCTGATGCTAGCGGTGGTACACCTGAATCTAACTATGCCAGGCTCCTGGTTTATATGGCCGCGAGAAGCCTTGGATGGTGGTATGATCCTCTGCTCCTATTAAAAGGTCTCGAGGAATATCCCAGAATCAAAGAAGGAGTTGAAAACCTAGTCAGGGAGAAACTCATATACAAGAAAACATGCAAAGCACCACCAACCAGATTACAGGTCAAGCCATGGGACCTGGATCGCCTCGTAAAACTATGCGGTAAAAAGATCAACGGTAGAAGGCTAATCGTTGACACACTTAGCAATCCTGCATTCGTATTGCTGGGAGGCAACGGTGTGACACCAGAGGAAACCACGTTGGTACCTAGAAGACTCCTCGCCAATAAAACCAAACACTGTATAAGCAAAATCGAGAGCCACGGCCAAGTCCACTGTATAGACGAAGACTTTCCCCGCAAACTCTCTGAAGTTTTCCCCCGAATAGAGGTTATTACAAACGAAAGTGTCCTACCAAGACCGCTGAGAGACGAGTTCAAACAGCTATCCAAAACCAAAGAGAAGCCCAAAGTGAAAATATACGGATTAGCAAGCTACATTACAGGGTTCCATGAACTAGCTACAGCGCTCTCCTCGATTGCGACACCTGGAACAGTTGTCATAGTACCGAATAAACCTTTGAAAAACCTGGTCTCACTGTTACATAGAAGTGGAGTTAAACCGTTAACTCTAAGTGAACTGGTAAGGAACCCTCACACCATCCAGGGAGCCAGTAGGATAGTTATAGTCAGACCGGAGAAGACACTCGCACATCAGCTCCCCCCATTCCTCTATTCAACATCTGATTACAAGGAAGCATTCACCGGATTGCTTGGAAGCATAGTTTCATGGATACGCCGACTAGCTGTTGGCTCTGAGATAGTGTTATTGTCGATGTTAAGCCATGAATTTCTAGAACACAATCTGAAGATAGAGACACTGGCGGCTAAAGGAGAACCCTATGTATTGTCCCTCGAAGAGATGAAGAATCTCCATCTAGACCTCCTCGAGAGAGCTAGGGACATATTTGAGGAGCACTGGTCGTCCAAGAGAAAGCTGAGCCTTAGAGGATACCAGGAAAAAGCCATCGCATACGCATTGTCGATGTACACTTTTGGAACGCCGTCCGTTGTAGTGACAGTTCTACCTACAGGGGCGGGGAAAAGCGCGATATACCAAGTCCTTGGAAGGCTCCTAGGCGAATCACTAGTAGGTCTACCCTCAATAGTTGTCTCGCCTCTAAGAACATTGATCCACGACCAAGTAAGGGGCCTCAGGAACAAAGGGTTCATGGCAGAATACATAGACGCCGGAATATCATCTAAGCGGAGAAGAGAGATACTAGAACTATATAAGAACGGTTTACTCGACTTCCTATACATAACACCAGAGAGATTCGAGGACCCTATAGTACAGGAAATGATCATGCCGCCCAAACGCCCACTATTCATAGTCCTAGACGAGGTTCACACACTATCCAAGTGGGGGAGAAGCTTCCGGCCAAGCTACCTCCACATGGCCAGAGTACTCCTAGAGAGAAACAAGGCCAAGCCAAAGATACCCATACTAGGCTTTACCGCTACACTACCACCGGGAGTAGACACGGATGTGGTGAAAATCCTAACAGGGCTCAACACCGACCCACTTACCATAAAAGTAGACCTCAAGGACTCCTACAGGAAACTAGAGGAGCTAGGATGGCACCAGTCAAGACCCCTAGTAATCAAAGGACCCGTAATCAGGAGAGAACTGAAATTCGACGTTGAACCCGTAAGCACTGTTGAAGAGAGGAGAGAAAAGCTCGTCTCACTACTGAAAACACTAACAGACAGATACGAGTCTAGGAGAACACCGTATATAGGCATAGTCTTCACAGGTTTCGTCGAAAGCGAGGAATCCCAGTGGGCCAACGTTGACACAGTGGTGGATCTCATAAACAAGTCTATGGGAAAAGACATAGCTATAGGGTATCACGGATCCCTATCGGACAGCGAGAGGCTGAGCGTAGAGAGAAAGATATATGAGTCAAGCGAGACTGGGAACCCGCCTAAAATAGTTGTAGCTACAAAAGCATTCGGTATGGGGGTTGACATACCTAACATAAGATTCGTAATACACTACATGTTGAGTGAGAGTATAGAAGACTACTACCAGGAAGCCGGTAGGGCGGGCAGGGACGGTAGAACATCGTACATAGTATCCCTCTACTCCGGCAAGGACAAGGATCTCCGTAGAAGGCTCCTGGAAATAGAGGAGATTCAACCATCAAGCATCCTCAGAACATACAATTTAATCGTCGAGCTACACAACTGGCTAAAGAGCCGCTCCAAGAACATTGAAGTCGACCCGTACACCATAGTATTGCCTTCTGAAGCATTCATACCTGTCACACCAGTGAAAGCCAGAGGCGATAGATCTGCACCCCTGAGAGCTGCCCAGAAAATACTGGACATACTGGCTGAGCATGAGATATTAACCTATGAAACCTTCACAGCCAACCTTCCCACGGTAAAAGCATCATACAATGATGTCGAGAGATTCGCCGACACAATATACCCCCTAATACCCGGCGTCTATCTAGTAGACGGAAGACTACCCAAAGACGTGTCGTCAGTCAAAGTAGAGTACAGTATAGGTAGGATAGAGGAGAAAACGAAAACCATACCACTCTCAATAGAATGCTGCGGCAAACAGGTATACAAGTCCGAGTCGTTTAAATGGGCATACCGGAAAAGCGTCATATCAGGCAGGAAAAACTATGTTGTGATAAGGCTCAACCCAGATGCTAGACTCGAGAAGCACAGCGTTCTCCCATACACAATACTTAACTATCTCTACCGCAGGGAAGAAGAGGATCACGAGAGAATAGAGTATCTAGACCAGATGCTCTCAGAGGCCGTTAAAGCCAAGAACCAAGGAAAGAACCCCGACAGGATCATTAAAAACAGGATAACCGAGTACTTCACCAGTGAACCGAGGAAAGAGCCGGAGGAAGACCTGTTCAAGACGGGCTCCATAAAAACGTGTGACCGTATGGAGCAGTGTATCCTCCCTGCTGCAAACGATCTATCCATGCTGCTATACAGCACAGGTTACAATGCGAGGAGAGTGGTTTTAGCTGTGTCGAAGAAGGAAGTGTCAGATAAAATCCTGGGATTACTGTCTAGGAGCGGGGTTAAGAAGGAACCTACAGTTACGAGGTATAGTAATCTTAGGAGGGGATACTCGAGGAGAGGGGAGCTTTACCTTATGGATAAGGGTTATATCGTAATGGTCCTCGGGGCGGATAAGTATAGTGAGGTCGAGGAGATGGTTCGGAGTTATCCTTACCTGTATGCCTACTTATACAGAGTCTAATGGTACATCGAGGTATTTACACGACTCACCCAGCTTATTCAATGAATCCTTCACTGTCTGGTATATCTCCACGGCATCCCTCTTATACCCGTTATTGTATAGTGTCCTCAGGCCCCCGCAGAGGATGAACGAGTACATACTGATAAGAGCGTCGGTTTTAATCCTGAGCTTATCAATAAACTCCTTCCAACCCTTCTCTGTCAAGCGGTACAGTATCCTTTCACCGCTCTTGACTTTCCCCCTCTCAACTGTATACTTCTCTATGAGGCCCTCCTTCATCATTTGCTCTAGAAGCGGGTAAAGGGTTCCGGGAGCCGGCTTCCACTTGTCACCGGTTAACTCGCTAACCCTCTTCAGTATCTTGTACCCGTGCATGGGTTCCTCGGCCAGGAATCTTAGAACCAGCATTTTAAGGCTATCCCTGTAGGGGGCTCTAGGCATTCCAATCACCTTGTTTAATATCTCGATGTGCCTTGAATGGTTATTCTGGTTTTAAAGGTTGAGAACCAAGTTTTATATTATTTTACCCGTTATTTCTTTGGTTAATATATCAAACTATAATCGTTAAATCCCTCGGACAGCATGTCTTGGCTTAGGTTTACGTTTTAACCCCCATCATACCATTGGTTACAACAATAAGGGGTCGACGGCTTGGTTAGAAAGGAAATAGAGGAGAGAGCAGCGGAGATCGCCGAGAACCTGCAGGAATATACTCCAAAAGGATTCCAGAGAATCCAGACGAAGATAGGTAAAGCAATTTCCTCTGCAATTGAAAACAACCACAGGATCCTAGTAGTATTATCGGGGAGTGACCCTGCGGTAGTAGGGTCGCTTACCGCGAAACTCCTCCTCTACTACGAGAAAGTCTTGAGGAAGCATGGGAGAAAGAAAATAAGTCTACTATACGTTTTCCATGACGAGTACGAGGACGCTTTGCTCAGGAAGGAAATAGTGAAGAAAACTGTTAAGGGAAAGTCGAAGAACATTAAGCAGACTACGGCGGTATACGAGGTCTCGGAGAAATATCTTGGAACCACCTTCCAATCCCTAGTCCTAGACCTGTCTAATGATCTGAAACCCAACGACGTGGGTAGATTAACCGGAGTAGTCGAGGGAGGAGGCCTCATAGTATTCCAAGTCCCCAAGTGGGACGAGTGGGATAGGCATATGACTATATTCAAGCAAAACCTCCTAGTCCCCGGCTATAATGAGCCGAGGCACATATTCATCTCCTGGTTCAAGAGGAAGCTCCTCGAGCATAACAGGGGAATATTCGTCTACGTATCAGATAGGAGGAGGCTCTTATCAGGGGAGCCGGAGGAGCCGAGGGGCGGGAGTAGGAGAGCTATACGGATCCCCGAAAAAACACTTTACCCAGTTGAGACTTACCAGCTTGCCCTAACCCAGGACCAGGTCAAAGTCATAAAGGAAATGGAGTGGTTCTACGAGAAACCCCCTCGGGGCAAAAAGAAAATCCTAGTCGTAACAGCGGACAGGGGGAGAGGGAAAAGCTGTGCCGTAGGAATAGGACTGATGGGACTAGCGTACACTCTCCGGAGACACAAGCACAGGGTAAGAATCCTAGTAACTGCACCTAGCCTGGACAGCGTGCAGAGCCTGTTCGACCTCGCAATACGTACTGCGCAGAGACTGAAGATGAACCCTAAGCCAAAAGAAAAGAACGGGCGTATAATAGAAGTCCAGGGAGACGGGTTCAGCCTAGAATACTGGGAGCCACTCATGATACCCAAACTAGCCGGTGACATCGTGGCGGTGGACGAAGCATCAGGGATACATGTACCCCTCCTACACAAGATCTGGAAGGCCCATAGGCGAATAGTTTTCGCCTCAACCATACACGGCTACGAAGGAGCGGGCAGAGGCTTCTCCATACGGTTCCTGAAGACCGTTAAGGAAGACCCGTCCACGATAGTCAAGCATGTAGACATGGACGAGCCTATTAGATACGGTAAAGACGACCCTGTAGAGAAATGGCTGTTCGACGCCCTCATACTCGACGCTGAAGCCGACCACCTAGATAAGCGTGACCTCGAAGACATAGTGTCCGGCAACCTTCTCTACGAGAAAGTAGACCCGTACTGGCTCTTCTCCCCCGACGGTGAGGAGACGCTTAGA
>JALUZI010000031.1 GCA_027012045.1 Desulfurococcales archaeon | reverse complement strand
GACCGTTTCAAAATAACACAGTTCGGCTTCGCAGCCACCGTAGCGAGGCTCCTGAAGAAAGAGGTTTCGGGTAAACTGGGAGAATACGATTTATCGTCTATCAGGACATTCGGGAATACAGGTGAGCCTATAGACAGGGACACGTGGAGCTGGGTAATGTACGAGCTGGGCAAAGGCGAGAGGCCGCTCATAAACCTGAGCGGCGGAACAGACATGTTCGGCCCAATAGTGCTCCCCTCTCCCGTGGTGCCGTTGAAGCCTTCTACACTATGGGGGCCCGGGCTTGGCTGTGATGTGGACGTTTTCAACGATAACGGGGAGCCTGTAAGGGGGGAGGTCGGGTACCTAGTGTTGAAGAAGCCTATACCAAGCCTTACATGGGGGTTCTTCGGAGAGCCGCCGGACAGGTATATCGAGACGTACTGGTCGAGGTTCCCCGGTGTATGGTACCATGGTGACTGGGCTCTGATCGACGAGGACGGGTACTGGTTCATCCTAGGGAGAGCTGATGATGTCATGAAAGTTGCGGGCAAGAGAATAGGTTCAGCGGAGATAGAGGACATAGTTAACTCCCACCCAGGCGTGGCCGAGTCGGCTTGCATCGGCGTTCCAGACAAGGTTAAGGGCGAGGTGATAGCCTGCTTCATAGTCGCTAAAACCCGGGTGGATGAGAGCATAGTAGATGAGGTTAAGAGTCTAGTGAGGGATAAGCTGGGTAAGCCGTTCGAGCCTAAATACGTGGTTGTAGTAAGGGATCTCCCTCGCACTAGGAGCGGGAAGATCCTCAGGAGGGTTATACGTGGAATGATTAGGGGCTGGGAGCTTAGGGATGAGTCGATTCTAGAGAACCCTGAGAGCCTGAAGGATATACGTGAGGCGGTGGAGAAGCTCCGGGGAGAAATAGGCTAGCCTGCCTGCACGTGCAGGTTAAAGAGGCTAGGGTTGCTCCAGTGATATTGAAGCATAACCCACTATGACAGAAGGATCGCCCGTTAGCTCCCCAGAGTTATAGTATTTCAGGAACTTGAGGCTCCAACCCTTAATCCTCGCTATCTCCATTAGAACCATTATTGCAGGCCACCCGCATATGGTTGCATTGTACTCCTCTACCATTTTGTAGAAGCCTTCTGTATCCAGGGCGGTTATCCTGGATATGAATGCCAAGTCCAGATCCTTGACCTTGCTGATCGGGTCAACTGTGAATAAAACGTAGCCATAGCTCGGACCGTGGTGCGTGAAGTCGCTGGACACGATGAATAAGGGCTTCCTAGCCAGCTCCTCCATCACTCCGAGTATTCTTGACGCGTAAGTCTTGGCTTTCTCCGGCGTAAAGGGCTTAGCGACTATTGGAATAAGCCTCCACCCTGTTCCAAGCGCGTACTGGGCGAACGGTAGCTGGACCTCCACGGAGTGCTCCCTGTCATGGGCGCTTCTCTCGTCGGCTATTCCGGCCTCCGATACAAGCTTCCCCACGGCTTCAACGTCGACAGATATACTTCCCAGGGGAGTGACCCATTCATCGTAGGCTGAAGTGGTGGTGAGATCACCGCCTATTCCCGTGTGGTTGGTGCCTATTACCACTAGAGTGTCGAAATCAGCGTGTTTCTCAGCGAGCTCGAGATAGAGATGGGCTGCGCACGGGCCGCTGTACGTGTACCCGGCGTGGGGAGCTATCCCCCCGTGGACAGAGCTTGCCCTCCTCCCCGAGGGGAGTCTCCCCGGCCCGTAATCCGTGTCCTGGAAGCACCTCTCAATGCTCTTCTCCAGCAAGTCGCGGTCTAGAGGGTAGAAACCCCATATTCCGGCGAATGGCTCCCTAGCCGGCATTGTTAACCCATTGTTTTTATATTATCCCCAGCCCCCTTAAAACGCCTTAGTAGAAAATACTGGTTGACGGACGCTTGCAGTGATTGTTCGAAGGGAGTGTTGGAGTGTTGCGCTGGTGGAATAAGCCTCTGAGAGTCCTCCAGTTCAACCTGGAGGACCCATACGGGTTCTACGCTTACAGGGTCGACGAGGACCTCCTCCTAAACCTCGCGTTGAAGCTTCACGCTAATACCATAGTTGTATTCGCCAGAGACGCCTGGGGGAGGGTCTTCTATGACGGGAGCAAGCTCTACCCCAGGCATCCCAACTCGAAGCTTGACCTGTCGAGACTGGTGGAGAAGGCCCGGGAGGCCGGGGTACACGTTGTCGTTATGAGTGCCCACACCGCGAACAGGTATATCTATAGGCTGCACCCGAAATGGGCTCAGAGAACCAGTAACGGGGAGGTCGTCGTCCTCGAGCATTACCCGACGAGGGCTAAGATCAGTGACCCGCATTGGCCGTTGATATGTATAAACAGCCCGGCTATGGAGGAGTACTTCATACCGGAGGTTGAGGAGTCGCTCAGGGCGACGGGTGCGGATGGAGTACTGCTAGACAGTTTCAGGTATATGCCGGACCCGGAGAAAGCCTGTTACTGCGAGTACTGTAAAACGAGGTTCAAGAGGGACACAGGATTCGACCTCCCCACTGACGACTCGTCTGACGAGGAGGCATACAGGACCGCGTGGGAGTGGAGGGAGAACGTTGTTGTCGAAGCGTTGAGGAAGCTCTGGAGGGCTGCTAAGCTCGCTAATAGGGACGCCATGTTCTTCTATAACAGCCACCCTGCAGGCTGGTCCGGCAGGGGGAATGTTATAGTGGAGAAGTCTAGGAGTATACTCGACGCCGTGTTCGCCGAGGCATCTGAGGCTGATACCAATGCTCCTGGAATGCTTACAATGGCGGCGAAGCTGACCCGGGGGCTCTTGGGTGATCCTTCTAAACCAGTGTTCGTCAGCAGGAACCTGTTCTACCTGCTTAGAACAACGCAGTCTCCCCCACTGGTCCATATCAGGCAGGGTATCAGGGAGGTTGTAGCGGCCGGGGGGCAGCCCTGGGTTTTACTGTTTAGCAGCCAGCTCTTCGAGGATCCCAGGTCGCTTGAGGCTGTCGAGCAGGTTTACGGGGAGCTTGAGGAGGCTGGTGAGTATGTGGATACGAGGGATCCTGTGAGCTATGTTGCTGTGGCGTTTTCCACTGAGACGCATGAGAAGGCTTATAGGGAGGCCCCGTCTTTCTATGTGGGGGAAGTTTCGGGTTTCACGTACATGCTTTCTAACCTCCATGTCCCGTGGAGCATTGTATCGCTGAAGGATATATCTAGGCATGAGGTTTGGTCGAGGCATAAGATTATGGTTCTCCCTAACACTGCTGTATTGTCGGACGAGTGTACGCGTGGGCTGGTCAACTTCGCCTACAGCGGTGGATACATAGTTGCTAGCCACGGCTTCGGTATAATGAAGCCTGACTACACCTATACGCACACTCTGGCCCTCAAGGATCTGATGGGAGTAGAGTTCGAGGGCGTGTTCAGGTTCGGCTACGCGTACGTACACCTCAACAGGGATACTGGTCTTTGGGAGGGATTACCTCAAGCTATACCCTTCGGGGATCAAAGCGTCTCCTTCGAGTATGAACGGGTTGACGTTAGGCTGGGAGAGTTCATGAGGATAAGGCCCATCGACACGGATGTCCTAGCATGGACCAGGCTGGGCAGGAGCCACTACGGGTACGAGTATACTTTAGGGAGGAGTACACCGGCTCCTGATTCGGTGTTGAATGTTGCTTCCATAGTGCATAAGAAGGTCGGGGATAACGGTGGAGGAATCTTATATTACAGTATGAGGCTGGGCCTCCACTATAGCAGGCTGGGCCATCCCGATTATCTAGAATTGCTCCGTAGACCTCTTGAGAGGTATATGGCTCCGCCGCCGATAAGGGTGGAGGCGCCTGATACAGTCCAATCCGAGTTCTACCACGTGGGGGAAGGCGTTTCAGTGCACCTAGTGAACCACACGTATAACCAGAGGATACTACATGCTCCAACTGGACCTTCTAAACAGTCGACGCCCGGGTTCTCTCCGACATACATGGTTCACCCGGCCCGCACGGTCATCCCCGTCGAAAACATTGAGATCACCGTGTCAGAGGAGCTTCTAGGTACCCTTGACATCCAAGCCGTGGACGTATTGTCTGGCGAGGAGTTAAGTACAACCAGAGACAAGAATGTGGTGAAAATTAAGGTGCCCCTCCTAGAGGAATACAGGCTCATTCACATAAGGCCTAGAAGATGATTCACTTCATATCCTTCTTCTCGAGCAGGTAGTATATGAAGGATAGGAGGCCCAGAAAGGATAGAATAGGATAGAGAATTATCGCGGCCCTGTAACTATAAGCAGAGCTCAGCAGGCCTCCAATTATAGGTCCCACCAGTCCTCCCACATCCCATGACACGGTTGAGAAGCTGAATGCTGACCCGTACTCCGTGTTCTCAGTAAGGCTGGACACACCTACAAGCATGGATGGTATGAGTAACCCCAGGCC
>JALUZI010000030.1 GCA_027012045.1 Desulfurococcales archaeon | reverse complement strand
TGCGAAAGACCTAGCATGCTTTTCAAGCCTGCCACGGACTCCGTGCTTCATCCGTGAGACCCTAGTCGCTGGTAGGGCCAGTAGCCTGCGGATGTTCACTCTCCTAACTAGGAGCCCCTCACTCATAACCTGCTCGAGGAACTCCCTGTTAGCATGGTAGGTGTGGCTCGTCTCTCCTGGTAGGCCTAGTATGAAGTTTAGGCCGGGTAGGAGGTGGGGGAGGCCCTGCGGCCCTCTCCTAGCCCCGAGTACGTTCACTAGCCTTATGGCTTGAAGCGCCTCCTCGGGCGTTGTGTTCAAGTTGTTCATCCTGGCAACCTTCTCGTCAGCAGTCTCAAGGCCCATGGCGGCCACGTCTCCCTCAGTGTGATATTCAATTATCGTCTTGAGTGCCTCCCTGCTTTCCCCAGGATGCCTCGCTATCGTGCCGGGATTCACGTTATCAATGTGGAGAACCCTCAGGGCAGGAGCAGCACTCCGAATACCCCTTAGTAGAGAACGTAGGGCTCCAGGATCGGGCTTGGGCCATTCCTCGTCTCCGAGCTGGGGTGACCCATAGACAAGGATATCCGCCTGCCTTCCCAATCGGAAAGCCCTCACCCCCGATGAATAGAGAGCTTCAACCTCAGCAACAATACCCTGAGGGTCCCTCTGAATGGGTCTCCCCCGTAAGGGCTCAACACAGAAGCTGCAACCGCCGCTAATCCACCTTGCACACCCCCTATACGTCTCGATCTCAGCGATAAGGCCGCGGCCAAGCCTAGGGTGCTGCCGAGCGATCCTCGCACCAAGGAGAGCGGCTTTATCATAAAGGCTATAGTTCCTCCTTATCCTCCTGGGATCCGCCTTCTCAACGCCATGCCTCGCTAGCTCGTAGAAGTACTCCTCGACATCCCCCCTAACCAGGACGTGGAACCCGGCCTTCTCGAACACCCAAGGAGGATACGCTGGCCCGCCTCCCTCGAGACCCATTCCCCAGCGAGCCGCGGGCCCTGCTAGTACGAGTAGAGGGCCCTCGATCGCTCCTGCCCACTCAATCAGCTCACGGGGCTCAGCCGGCCTGCCTCCAATGTACTTACCGGGAACCACTACTCCCGCTATGAATACAACGATATCATAGGAGGAGGCCCTCCTAACCCACACTGGCGTGCTCCGGAACTGGTCAACGGTTACATAATCTACCCGGGCATCCCGCCTAGCCAGCCACAAGCTACCAGCAATGAGGCGAGGGTAAACGTCCAGGTAGGGAGGGACCCCCAGCCCGCCCGGCTCGTCATTATACCCGTCAACTATTAACACTCGCATCCCGGCGATCCATAAGCAAAAGGAATACCGGCGGTTAAGAGGATTATTTTACCCGCCGAGCCAGTAACTCTGCACGGGTGGTCCGGTGAGGCCCCACCCGAAGAGGTGGGGGGCAGTGATCCTGGACCCTCCCGGCCTCATATATGCTGAACTTCTAAATGTACCTCAACACCCGATTGTAATGAGACGGATGACAAGGCATGGCCGTCAGGCTGGTAGACGCGATTAAATACATACTATCCAAGGAGGGATGCGTCCACCCGTTTAGGCTGAGTAGAATACTCGCCCTAGCAGAACTAGAATACTATAAGGACAAGAGCTCTAGGCTCACCGACGCTGTCTACGTCATGGGGCCAGGCGTCTTCTATATCGAAGGCTTCAAAGAGATCGTAGAGTCAGACCCCTGTCTCGAGAAAAAGAAGGGGGACCCTCAAAAGGGTACTAAGGGCTGCATCCATATTGTCTGCGGGGAGACTCCAAGGCTTCCAGGCGAAGCCGCCGGCTACCTTGACAGGGCGATAGAAAAAGCACGAGGACTCGACGACCTAGAGTTAAACAGCCTCGTAGTAAATAACGAGAACTTCAAAAAACTCGCTAAAAAAGAAGGTGAATAATCATCATGCCACCGTTAGTATCCTTCACGGGTGGGAAAGGAGGCACCGGTAAGAGCTTCATAGCAACAAACATAGCCTACCTTCTAGGACTAGAGAGAAGACACTTACTCGCAGACCTAGACGTTGAAGCCCCAAACGACCATATCCTGCTGGGCGTTAAAGAGCTTGGAGAAAAGGAACCCGTCCCAATATTCTTCCCAAGAATAGACTATTCTAAGTGCACCCTCTGCGGCGCATGCGCCAAGGTGTGCGACACAGGAGCCATAATAATGTCGAAGAACCGGCCCCCAATAGTAATGCCCAGGCTATGCAGCGGATGCAAAGCCTGCTTGTACGCCTGCGTCTACGACGCGATAAAGCCTGGGGCCCGGATTATAGGCTTCATGCATACAACGCCTGTAACGATAGGTGAAAGCGCCTTCACACTCATAACAGGGGTCCTCCACCAGGGCGAGGAGCACACCGCTCCGCTTGTCCACGGCGTTAAGAGTAGAGCGCTTAGGAGAGCCCGCGAAGACTCGGTCCCACTCCTAGTAGACACGGGTGCCGGGACGGGGAACAGTATCTCAATCGCAATCCAGTACAGCGACCTCGTAGTGGCCGTGACAGAGCCCACACCCCTCGGCCTCCACGACCTGAGAGCGATTCTAGAAATCACCCGGGGACTCGGGATGAGGACATGGGTCGTACTTAACAGGGCAGGCATAGGAGACTCGGACCCACACCGGAGACTAGCCCGGGAGTACGGTGTAGAGCACTACCACGAGGTACCCTATGCTAAGGAGGCAGTCGAGGCTTACGTGAAGGGAGTACCCGTTGTGGCGTACGCTCCAAACTCGAGGGTCGCTGAGAAGATTCGAGAACTCTACGATCTCATGAGGCCTATAATAGCAGGGTAATCGGGAGGTGTGGGAGGCAATGCTGGACTCGAAAGTAGAATTAGTGGTAGCCAGCGGGAAGGGAGGAGTCGGTAAATCGACCGTAACCAGTAGCCTGGCGATAGTCGCCGCCGAACACGGTTATAAGATGGTTGCCGCAGACGCCGATGCTGAAGCGCCCAACCTTCACATAGTGCTCGGAGTAGCCAGCTGGGATAGGGAGGAGCCATACTACGAGGGGAGAGTAGCATACATCCTAGAAGACAAATGCACCAACTGCGGGGTATGCGCCGAGGTCTGCCCTCTAGGAGCCGTAGAGGAAAAAGGCGGAAAGTACTGGATAAACCCCTTCATCTGCGAGGGGTGCATAACCTGTAGCATAAACTGCCCTGAACACGCCATAAGGTATAAACACCGGGTCCAGGCCGGGTGGATAAGGCTACGGGAGAAGACAAAGTACGGCTTCCCACTAGTATCTGGAGAAATAACTCCTGGAAGACCTAACAGTGGAAAACTCGTCACGGAGGTCAAGAACTACGCGTCGAAAGTGCTAGGAGGCGAAGGACTACTTCTAGTCGATGCTGCAGCCGGGATAGGATGCCAGGTTATCTCGAGCCTGACAGGAGCGCACCTAGCGGTCCTCGTAACAGAGCCCACCCCTGCGGGCTTCAGCGACCTCCAGAGGATACATAGGCTAACCAAGCACTTCATGATCGCGCCCATGCTAGTCATAAACAAGTACGATATTAACGAGGAGTTCATCGAGACTATCGAGGAATATGCGCGGGCCGAGAACATACCAATAGTAGGGAGGATACCCTATGATCCAGCGGTCCCGAAAAGCATGGCTAAGGGTGTACCAGTCATGGAAGCCTATCCAAGCTCACCCGCTAGTAAAGCCTTAAAAGAAGTGTCCGAGAAGATCGCGGGAGAAATACTGCCCAAATGGAGAGAGTTCAGGTCGAAGTATAAGCCGAGGAAACCCGAACCGTATATACCGTTAATCCTCCACGACACCTCCAGGGGATGAGATATGGCGAAGGTCAAAATAGCCTTCCCAACAGAGAAGGGAGGCCTAGACGATGTAGTCTACGACAGGCTGGGCAGAACGCCCACATTCACAATAGTGGAAGCCGACACAGAGACCGGAGAAATATTAGACGTGAAAATAGTTAAGAATCCGGGCTATGAAGCTGGCAGTGGAGCAGGAGTCAAGGCCGCCCAAGTGATAGCTGACGCCGGTGCAACCGTCTACGCGGGCCCCAATCCTGGCCCAAACGCATACGCCGCACTACAATACTTCAAGGTAAAAGTCATCCCGGGATACGTAGGCCTACCCGTTAGGGAGGCCGTAAAGAAGGTCCTGGAAGAGCTAAGGAAGGAAGAGCAGGGTTAGAGACAAGTACAAAAGTGAAGCAAAAAACGTGTAAACAATAGCGCTAACAACTATGATCCTCACCCCTTCTTCCAAATGCCTCCTAGACGGCAGGGACCCCCGGCCGACCCGGTAATGGCCGGGTTTTTCCAAGGAGACTCCTAGCACTCCGGCTAGAGCACTCATGGGATGACCCGCGTTGAGGCTACTCGTAGCTCCACTATACTCACGGTATAGGCGCCA
>JALUZI010000029.1 GCA_027012045.1 Desulfurococcales archaeon | reverse complement strand
GGTTTCTTGTCGTTTACTGTTTGTTTAACATTTAAGCTGGACAAGATACGTTTCGCAATGCCAGCCATCTTGTCGACGTCCTCCGCAGTCTCCCTCTCGAGGACGGCCTCCGCGTAATCCTCCCCCTTTGGGGTGAGGGTCCAGTAGCCGTTTTCGTAGTCAACGTAGCCCCTGGCCTTCCAGTAGGAGAGGTAGCTGGAGATGTACTTCGCCTGGTAGCCTAGGATGGCCGCTATCTCGCTGGACCTCATGGGCCTCGATAGGAGGAGGACCATTATCGCGTCTACTAGCCTGCTCCGGGGTCCCCCTCTCTCCCTGCTCTTAGCCTCGCCCAGTAGTCTTCTCACTGTGTCGGCGAGATCGTCCACTACCCCGGCACCGTTGAGTGCATTACCCGCGGGTAGGGTTACTAGGAGGGTCCCCCGGTATCACGGCTTGCATAGCCTGGCCCGGATTAGCCGGAGTAGCCCAGTGTAGGCTCTCGCAGTACACTCCTCGGGGACTATTAGGAGGAGGCCTCTCTCAATGCTGGGAGACCACTCGGTTAGGTGGGCGACAACCTCGCCGGGGGTCCCTGGGAAGAATACGGAGCCGTCTTCGACTCCCCCGATCAGGGCTTTCCTGCAGTTCTCCATTACAAGGTAGTCTCTAACCCTGTATACGTCTACCAGGCTCCGTGGAGGGTCTAGGAGGCTCGTGGCCAAGTACTTCGAGGGCCCCAGGGGGGTCTCTGGAGGGTCCCCCATGACTACGGCTTCCCCAAGGGCCCGGAGGGTCCCCCACCCCTCACGGGTTAGCCTGTGCCCCCTAGGGGTCTTCTCGACTAGCCCCTGGGTGCAGAGGCGTTGGAGGAGAGTCTTGACGGGGGCCTCGCCCAATCCTAGGATCCTGGTTAGGGTAGGCCTCCCCACCGGCTGGTTCCTGGCTATCGCTTCTAGGGCCCTATAGGCGTGGTAGGCTGTGAAGCCTACAGCCCCGCCCCTGGCTAGCCTAGCCGCCTCTAACACGGCCCTTACGGCCTGGCAGGCCTGTTGCTGGCTCGACATCCCATGCTCCCTCGTCGGGGAGGAGGCCCTGGTCTATCATGAATAC
>JALUZI010000028.1 GCA_027012045.1 Desulfurococcales archaeon | reverse complement strand
GTTCTCCACGCCTAGGAGTTCAGCGGCTTTCCTAGCGTACTCCAAGTCGGTAGACCCGGGTAGTGCAACAGTGTATACCGTTAGTTTTCCCGGGCTAGGATGGCTTGACGCTACGAACGTCGTGTCAATACCGCCGCTCAGCAGTGCACAGTCACAGTCCTCCGCGTCCCGTTTAACGGTTACCTCGAGCCTTCTCCTGAGCCCGGCACATTCACCTGGTTCCGGAGGAAGACTAGTGTGGTGCCCTGGTTCGCTGTTCATTGCCCTGCTGTGCCTCCTACTGTCAACTGTGTTTTATAAGTTTGCAAGCTATATATTATACATCGGGTACTAACCGATGAACCTCGGCAGACTATCCAGTATATACATAGTTTCAGGGCTAGTACTCCTTGCCGCCGGAATAGCTGTGAAGAACACTTGCCTGGGATTCTACATTGCATTGGCCAGCATAGTTCTCATAGGCGTCGGCATACTGTTCTACATAGCCGACATAGCGGGAAGACCGTCAACCGCGAGAATAGCGGTGTCATACATTACTCTAGGATTTATAGCCACCCTCTCACTGATAGTCATACCTGCCTCCTACCGGGATATTGGTATAATGCTGTCGTTCGCCCTGGTCGAGGTAGGAATACTATTCGCAGTCGCATACATAGCGGCCAGGCTCTACTCAATAGTGATGAGGAGCCCTAGAAAATCCTAGGTTATATCCTATGGAGCTACCCGGAAAACACCGTATGACCCGTATTCTCCCCTCTTCACAGTGTAGTCCAGTTTGTAGTTTAGGTCTCTTGTTTTCATGAGTGGTGAATTATTGACTAGGCTGTGGTACTCGCCCAGCTCCCCTATCGGGTCTGCCCCGTGGCTACGGATAACGTTGTAGATGTACCCAGCGTTCTCCTCGTTGACTCTTACACCTATGAGCCACTCGGGTAGCTGTGGCGTGACGGCTATAATCGTGAACTCTACTCCCCTGTTCAATGTTTCCCAGTACAGGCTCCCCGTGTCCTCCCCGAAGAGCGGTTCAACAAGCTCCACACCGCTCAGCTCGCAGACCCTCCGGTGCCACTCGAGGTGCTCCTCGAGGAGCACATCCCCCGCTACAAGCGCGTCCACATCCTCCTCCCTTATAGCCTCCGCCAGCGACTCCTGCTCCCTCCCTCTCTCGAGGGGGACCCTGCGTATGCCGAGGCCCATCGCCGCGGCTAATTTCTCTACTAGACCGTAGTTCTCCAGGTGCGGGTTCGGGTATGGGAACGTGGGTATTATGAAGAGCAGCTTCTCCACCCTGTAGCCCTGCTCGACTGCGCGGATTATTGATAGCGTGGAGTCTTTCCCGCCGCTGAAGAGCGCTACCGCTTTCTTCATACCGTTGCCACCTTCTCTGGGATGCTGTTATATTCCCCTACCCTGTAATAATAACCTATTCGAAATTGGATAAGGTGTCCAAGACTTGGCTCTCAGATCCCTCTTGAACCCGGATAGGTATACGGAGATATCCCCAAGACTAGCGAGTGGAGAGCCGCTCCTCCTAGTAACAATAGGCTCCACTAGGACCAGTACAGTCCCAGGGGTAAGCATAGCAGGTGCAACTCCAGAGCTAACACTGGCAACACCATGCCTCGACGTGGAATACCTTGTCACAGGCAAACCAGTCTCAATGGACATACTGCCCGTCACACCCACAGGCATACCGACACCAGCACTCGTGACCAGAGGAGTAGTAGAAGCGGCATCCATACCTGTTGTAGTGGCTGACGCGGGGAGCCACCTGACCCCGGCAATACCCCACATATCAATGCCCGGTAGAACTGTGGGGGGAAGAATAGATGAGGAGCCAGCCCTCCCCGTAGATAGGGCCAGGGAGCTATACGAGTCAGGCTACACACTCGGGAAGACAATATCCGGGCCCGGCTTAACACTCGTCCTCGCCGAGAGCATACCCGGTGGAACCACTACAGCCCTAGGAATACTAGTAGGCCTAGGATACGACGCCTACGGGAAAGTGTCGAGCGCCGGCCCGGAAAACCCTCATGACTTGAAGAGGAGCATAGTTGAGAGAGCCCAGGAGAGGTGCCGGGCGAAAGGCTTATGCGGCGACCCCCTGGGCGTTGCGGGGGAGATGGGTGACCCTGTCCATGTTACAATAGCGGGAATAGCCTCTGGAGCCCTAGACAGGGGAGGAGCCGTGGTGTTATCCGGCGGGACCCAGATGGCCGCTGTACTTGCTCTTCTAGAGCGTTTGAGGGGTGTGAAAACCGGGGACCTGCTGTTAATGGCTACGACGAGATGGCTCGTCGAGGACCCGTCTAGCGACTATAAGGGTCTGGTAGAGATGATCTCCCCGGATGTGCCGGTCGTATACTATGACTACAACTTCCAGGGCGCTCCCTACGAGGGCCTTAAGGCTTATGAGAAGGGCTTTGTGAAGGAGGGGGTTGGAATAGGCGGCTCCGCCTACGCGGCAACAGCCATTAGGGGGTTGACCCGGGAAGCGGTGCATAACGCCGTCTACAGGGAGTATGAGAGAGTAGCTGGGGAGGCAGGTGTTCTTTGAGGCCGGCAGTGGAGATTGATGGGAACGCTTTAATTGTAGACTTGAACGGGGATTACAGGTCCATATCATCCACAATGCATAACGGCGGCATCCAGAGGATAACCCACGTGCTAATAGAGCACGTGGACGAGTGCGCAGAGGAATGCCTGGCCCCCCAGTACTCTATAGACATAATAAAAAGCCACGGGCTAAACCCGGAGACCACAGCATTATTCCTCACAGGCGCAAGTCTACCAGAGCAATCCACGGTTAAATCACGGGATGAAGTGTTCACACTGGTCACAGCAGGGTTCACACCAATGTACTGCACTATGGGAGCCGAGGACCAGGCTAGGGAAACCGGGACGATAAACACCGTCATAGCCGTCGACAAGTGCATAACAGACCAAGCGGCAGTCGAGCTAATCGCACTGGCCTCATCAGCTAAGACAGCCGCACTCGCAGACGCAGCCCTGGGATGCGGCCCCGGCAAAGGGAGAGCCCTCGCTACAGGAACCGATGCTATCCTAGTAGCCTACCGGGACTGCAGGGGCGGTGAGAGCTTCGCAGGGCCATTAACCGGGCTGGGCAGCATGGTCTCGAGGATGATTTACGATTCAATCGCGGAGCTAGCCTCCAAGATAAGCCTGGAGGACAGGTTCAGGCACATAACCGGGATAACGCTCGGGGAACTAAAGGAGGTAGCTTTGAAGTACTATAGTAAGGCCCCTGTCCCAGGGCTACCTCGGGGCGAGGCGGCGGGGCTGATAGATAGGCTCACCAGGAGAGTCCTACGGGACCCTAACACGTGGCTCCTCCTCCTGGCGGCTAGAAGCCTTGACGACTCAGGGCTCAGCGGTACAGTTCCACTGCTCCCCCGCCGGGATTATATACAGGATACCCGGGGTGTCGTGGCGGACGAGCTGCTCGGCATAGCATTATCAATGTATATCAACGGGTGGAAAGGCCTATTCGCGTACTACTGGATAGACCGGGTGAAGGACAGGGAGAGCCTGCCCGGGAGCCTTCCAATGTTCACGGATGACATTATAGGTGCACTAATAGGAGGAGTCCTCAGCAGGCTGTACGACGAGGCCCTGCATAGGGAAGGCTTGGAGCAGGGGGACAGGTTAGAATTTGACGTCCAATAATAGAGATGTAAACGTTTTAATCATGGCCGGCGGCGAGGCAAGCCGCCTCCACGGCATACCCAAGCCCGCACTGAAGATCTGCGGGGACCCCGTGGTTGAGAGGGTTACCCGTGAGGCGAGGCGAGCGTTCAACGGGAAAATATACGTTACAGTGTCGCTGAGAGATACAAGCCTAATAAGTAGGCTAAGCAGTGTCGAGTGGATAGTAACGTGGGGAGCAGGGTACAGCAGAGACCTCGCCTACTCACTACACAGAACAGGCCTCCCAGTCCTAGTCCTCCCCGGCGACATGCCATTCCTAGATCACAGGTTCCTCCGTAGAATAGTTGATGAAGCCTGGGAAACCCCGTGGAGCGTCGTATCCATAACTGTTCCCAAAGGCTGCAGCGGCCTCGAGGGCAAGGAGGGATATACAGGCATAGGGTTCTTCAAGGACCCAGACCTCAGTAACTACGGTTCCCTAGAGATATGCAGTTACCCCCAACTGCTCGACATAGACACCATGCGGGACTACTATAGAGCACTGGGTGAATGCATGTGAACATATTCCACGGCGGATACACTGGGCAAGGAGAAGTACTGGATTTCAGCGCCAACATAAATCCCCTGGCACCCCCAGGTTTCATAAAACCATTACTGGACGAGTGCACAGATACGATCTACAGGTACCCGGACTGGACCTACAAGAAGCTGAGGGAGGCAATGAGCAACCTATACAAAACGCCGGTGGAGACAGTGTACCCGT
>JALUZI010000027.1 GCA_027012045.1 Desulfurococcales archaeon | reverse complement strand
AGCGGGGTCTATCTCATAGTTCTATCCGACAAACCCGTTAAACAAGAACTCCCAGGCGCTACTATATTGTCGGTGAGCATAGAGAACATAACGGGCAGTAAGGACTACAGGCTTTGGAAGGAGAGCGCCATGGTCGGCCTGGGAGCCCCCTCGCTCGAGGCGACCGGGCTGATACTCGTCGGCCTCCTACTGCTCCTCACCGGACTGCTTGCCTATGTCAGTATGAGGAACGTGGACAGGATCTACAGGCTCCTACGTCTACGCGGTATAAACCGGAGGATGACCCTTATGACACTGTTCCTGCCATGGCTGTCAATTATACTAGTCATAAGCCTCATCGGGATCCTGTCAGGCCTCGGTATAACCATGATTTACCGCATGTCAATGCAGCCCGGAGGGGAGTACATGGGGTCCATGGGAGGGCTCAGTAGGTCAATCAGTGGGGTGAAGATAAGTTTGGGAGACGGCTATATAGACTGGACTTCAACGCTCACACCTATCCCGCTTGAAGCTCTTCTCATCCTGGTTGTGTCCATTATACCCCTCGCTTACTTCGCCAGGATAGTGAGGGGTTCTCCGGTTCAGAGTATGAGGGAGGTATAGCCGTATGAGTGTGATTGACTCAATATCAGGGCTGTTCGAGCGTCGCGGAGTAGAAGTCCGCGGTGAACGCCTCATCAAGGTATACAGGAACGGTCCTCTTGAAGTCCAGGCCTTGAGGGGTGTCACTGTAAGGTTTCCCCCGGGGAGGATGTATGTTGTCATGGGGCCTAGTGGTTCGGGGAAGACTACTCTGATGAACCTTCTCGGAGGAGTCGATAGGCCTACGGGTGGAACTGTCTACCATGGAGATATGAGGATAGACAATCTGGGGGACACCGAGCTGGATGATCACCGGCTAGACTATGTAGGCTTCGTCTTCCAGACAATAAACCTCGTCCCCACTCTCACGGCATGGGATAACGTTGAGCTACCCCTGCTGTTCAAGAAGGTGCCGAAGAGCAAAAGGGTGGAGAGAGTGGAGAAACTGTTAGAGGCGGTGGGTCTACGTGGAAAAGCAAGGCATAAACCCTCGGAGCTCAGTGGCGGAGAGCAGCAGAGGGTTGCTATAGCCGTTGCGCTGGCGAACGATCCTCCTATAATAATCGCGGATGAGCCTACGGCCGAGCTGGACTATGAGAACGCGAGGAAGATAGTGGATATACTCCACGCCCTAGCGTTGAAGCACGGTAAAACAGTTATTGTAACCACCCACGATCCCAGGGTTGCTGTGAGAGCGGATAAAATCATAAGACTGGAAGACGGCGTCACCAAGGGAGAATACACCCCCGTCGAGCTTGAGAAGGCTTACGCGCCTACTACAGGCGGAAGCGGCGAGGCTGGAGTCTATGGTCTAACTAATATTGTGAGGGCAAGGCTGGCCAGGGTTCAGGAGGAAATAGAGGAGCTCCGAAGGAAGCTCGTTAGCGGTGAGATAGGGATCGAGGAAGCGTTCGAGAGGTACCAGGATCTGCAGAGGCAGAAGAGGGCGCTGGAAGACCTGCTGGCTAGCATTGGAGGCTAGTCAGGCGAGACTAGCTCGAGCAGGTGTTTCAAATATTCATCTTTATCCACGTCCCTTGGCTCCCTGAGCGTATAACACATGAGTGATCCCAGGAACGTTCTTATCGCCACCCTGTTCCTGGCTGAATCGCTTCCATAAACCTTCCTCGCTAGCTCCCTTGTATACATGTTGCATATCTCCCCGATTCTGTTACGGACTTCCTGGTAAACAGTTTCAGACGCCATCGTGTGTATCAGGAGGTTCTTCATCACTGGATCGCTGTACTTGTCCAGGTAGCTCTCCCCGATGCAGTAGAGGAGGTCTCTTCCTTCCCTACCCTCTGTTAGGCACTTGTCAATAATGTCTTTCGGGAGGCTCCTAGCCGCTACCTCGAGTATTAGCTCGTCTTTAGAGCGGAAGTACCAGAAGACCAGTCCCTTGGATACGCCTGCCTCCATTGCTATCAGGTTAACGGGAGCCCTGAAGTAGCCGTGTACTGAGAACACTTTCATGGCGGCCTTGACTATGCGCTCCTTTACCTCCGCATCACTCTTCCTCAACGCCTAGGACACCACGCTTTGAAACCTGAAAAACCTATATAAAAGAATTGTATGATTGGGGTTATATTGTCTTGCCTGGTCACTTCCTAGCTATCCTCCTGATCAACGGTGCAGCCGCCAGGTATAGTATGGCTATTACAGGCTGTATTGCAGGGACCAAGGCGGCTGGAATGGCTGCTGCCGACCCTATTGCCATCACGCTTACTGCGGCTGCCACGCTCTCGTTCTTTGTTATTGAAATGAAAGCCATCCCCATATGGTCCTCATAGGTGAGTCTCAGGAGTAGTGTTACCGCTATAAGCGAGGCTATTACTACAGCGTATATTACCAGTTGGAACCCTATGATCTGCAGGGCTATGCCCGGCTTCTCTATGAGTAGGTATGCCTTGTTCGCTATTAGGAACCCTATCAGTATGAGCATTGTGATCATCGTTGACAGGCTGAGATAGGGCTTGACAGCCTTTCCCAGCTTCCCCTCAATGCATTCGAGAGCGTCTTCAATGTGGCTCATTATTTCAGCTATACTGATCCTGTTGCCCTCTATGACTCTTTCCCGTGTACATGGGAAGCCTCCGTTCTTCTGCTTCAATATCTTCCTAGCCCTCATCTTGATAATGTAAATCCTAGTCAGCTGGCCGAGAATGTATGGTGTGAGCAATGCCAATCCTACGGATTCTCCCAGCACTTTCAGTGGGACGTTCACCGCTACGCTTCGCGCGAACCATCCTATGTATGCAGGTACTGTGAATAGTGCCCCTATGATACTTATCACAGCTAGGAGTGTTGCGAACTCTATGTTACCCTCGGCCAGTAGCACGTAGGCTATTGAGGCACTGCTGGCGGGGACTGAGTTAGCGGCTACAAACCCTATTGCTACTGATTTATGAGTTATGAAGCCTGCCAGGTACATGGCTGTCAGCGGGGCTATTATGAATATTATTATGAGTGCAACTATTGTCTCCTTGACTTTGCTTTTGAGTTCCGAGCCGAACTTCTCTGATTTCAATTGCACCATTGATGGATATAGCGTTAGTATTGCAAGTGTCAATATTATCTCTTTGACTAGTGGTTTGTGTGTCTTGAAGAAGCCGGCGTTATAGTATCCTATTGGGAGAGCTATTACGATTGATAGTATCACATATAGGAGGAGGTATTCTCTTAGGTGTTCTGCCAGTCTTAATAGCCTGCTTTTAGCTGACATTCCTGTTACACCGGCTTGTAATGTTCGCCCTGAACTATATAAATTTACTGACTAGTCAGTCAATCCTAATGGTTAAAAAGATAGTAGTATATATCCTAAAACAAGTAATTGCGGAGGCAAAAATTACTTAGTCGAATTCAACTCCTCCTTCAACAGCTCGAGCTGCCTGTAGAGATCGTTAAGCCTCTGAATGGTCTGGTTAATCTCCCATTGAATCCTACTAATCTTATCAGTAATACTCCCAGGCTGAGTCTCATTGTAAACGCCTCCGCCCTGCAGTATAGATTTCAGTATAATAGATGCAGTGACGGGTCTCTCAACCTTGAAACTCGTGTCCTGACCGGTTCTAGCATCAATCACGTCTATAGATATCAATCCTCTATAGTCGCCCGTCACAACACTAACTTTCCAAAGTACCGTATCGTTATGTACTGTTGGCAGGGGCTCCACAGCTTTTACCTGGCCCCAATCATAGTTGGGGTGTGCCTGCTTTACATAGCTCATTACTTTACTGACACCGATGAGGAGCTGACTCGGCCTCCACAGGTATATTCTCGGCTTCCCAGACGTGTCCCTAGCATTGATGTATAGAATGTATTTCGTGGAGTACGTGTTCCCGGCAGGCTCTACCGTGAAGACCCACCAGAGGGTCCCGTTGTCACCCGGCTCCAGGTATGGCTGAGGATTCTCACCCACATCCCTTATAACATACCTGTTGTGCTTGAAGTATACAGCTACAAACCCGTTTCTGTAGGCGTATTTCTCGGCCCATTCTCGGGCGGTTTTCTCGGAGACGAGTGGAACACCCTTTAACACGCTTGTCCCGGCTGCACTGGTTAGGGATAGCTTTCTTATGCTACCGTTGCTTGAGACGAGTATTATTCCAGCCGGCTTCCTGAGGGTCCACAGTAGTCCCCTCTCCCATGTGTTGTACGGTATGGCTATCCACAGCTGACTGTTCCTGTAGAGCTCTACTGCCTCGTCGAACCGTATATCGTATCCCAGGGCTGATAGCTTGACTCTCCTCTGGAGGCTGTCGAAGTAGAGTATTTTGAACCTCATGTTCCTGAGGCCCCATACCACGTTGTGCTTGACCAGCTGTACCTTCACAGGGTACTTATCGCCCTCTAC
>JALUZI010000026.1 GCA_027012045.1 Desulfurococcales archaeon | reverse complement strand
TTATGTAGGTTGGCGGCCATTAATAGTTCCTGTTCCAGTCGGAGCTCTGGGCGTGTCTGGTTTTGTAGATGGCAAGGGTTGATTTCAGTCTCTCCGCTCCAAGCTCTTTCCAGACCTCTGCTATTTCCTCATCACTGAGGTTCTTTAGTAGCTCTGCTGCAAACTCTCTCCTGCTTATTCCTAACTTTTCGGCAGCCTCTATCAGGTAGCCGATGATTTTCTCTTTTGGTTCGTTGCGTCCCAGTATGTTGACTATTGCTCCAGGTTTGTCCGCAAGTTCAGGTATTACTCGCCTAAGATAGGTTACGTTCACTTTTAGCTTGTGAGCTTTTCGTAGATACTCTACTATGTCTGACGCTGATAGTCCCTGCTCTTTGAGAGCTAATATCTCATCTTTGAGCTGGAGTAGTTTATCCCTTTTCTCTCCCTTTCTTGCGCGCTTTTCTTTCTTTTGTAGTATTTGCTCTAATATCTCTCGCTTGATTTCCATAGCTCCCTCTTTAGTTGGTTTTGTGGATAATTATACAAAGGTTTGTTTTGAAAGGTCAATGAAAGGCAACGAAAGATTGACGGTTTAGTAAGAAAGAAAGTCGGGGTGTGTGGCGGGCTTGACAATTGAATTAGGAATCTGGTAATGGTTTCAAAAATGGTCTTTCACAGCCGAATATGGATACCTCTCCGTCTGAATGGTAAACAATCCGGCTTTTGCTGCGCCTTTTGGCGCTTGATAGATACAGATAGACGAACAAAAAGAAGAACAACGAATGAGTAATTAGGTTGGGCGAGGGATTTAGTTCGCCCACAAACAGAGAAGGAGGAGAATGACCTTCGGATATCTCACGGAGGAGAAAAAAATGGAAATTTGGGGGTTCCTCAGGGAGCTCCCAAAAGGAATTTGCCGGATTCCGGCTGCTCCCGGCTGGTTTCCGGTGTGATCTAAGGGAGACGGAGAGGTAAGGAACTGGTCTCCTGCCCTGTTGGCCGGAACAGGACAGGAGTAAGGCACCGGTGAGGCCGGAAAGCCGGGTGCGTTTAAGAGACGCCTGCCCGGTTTGGGGCGGGGGGCTCAAGCCAGTCGCCTGGTGAGAGCACCTATCGCC
>JALUZI010000025.1 GCA_027012045.1 Desulfurococcales archaeon | reverse complement strand
TGTTTGCCTTGATCTCTGCCAGTTCGCTGTCTACTCTAGAGATATAGTCCTCGTTGTCGGAGACGAGGTATACTGTTGTGTCACTGGAGTGCTCTGCCTGTGCAGCGAGGTCGAGGGCTACCCACCTGGGTTCCACCGAGCCGTCCGCTACGACGACGAGTTCCGTGGGGCCTGCCAGCATGTCTATTCCGGTATACTGTGATACGAGGGCTTTCGCTGCTGTGAACCACCTTCCTCCCGGACCGGCTATTTTGTCTACTCTCGTAACGGTCTCGGTGCCGAGGGCCATTGCGGCCGCGGCGTATGCGCCTCCGATACGGTATATCCTCTCGGCGCCTATCAAGTCCGCCGCGACGAGTACTGCTGGATCTAGTTTTCCATCGCTGCCGACCGGGGGTGATGAGACTGTTATGTACCGGGATCCAGCTGTGTAGGCGGGTACACCGGCCATTATGACGCTGGACGGGTACCTCGCGTTTCCAGCCGGCGCGTATATCCCTACTTTTTCGACTGGCCGCCACTTGACACCTACTATGAGCCCTTTGGAGATCATTACCTCTGACTCACTTGGCTTCAATTCCTTAGAGACTTGTTCTACTCTGGACTTGATAGTTTCCAAGGAATCAACTATGTCTCTTCCTACCAGCCGGTACGCCTCGTCTAATTCCCACTGCTCAACCGTTATCCTCGGATCTCGTATCCCGTGGAACTCCTCTAGGTATTCGATTAGGGCTGTGTCACCGAGTAGGGACACCTTATCGACTATCTCCTTGGCCTTGGAGAGTGTTTCCTCGTCTAGGTAGGATGGACTGGGCTTGGGAACGGGTTCCCCGGGTTTATACCTTATAGTCTGGAGTATTCTTGTGAACCAATTCACCCCAACCTCCTATAGGATCCTGTATTGCATGCCTGGGGCTGCGTTCTAGAATCTTGTCCTGAGGGTTTCCTCCAGGTGAACATAACCACCCATCCGCAGCCCCCCTGTTCGGACACTGCAAGAAAGGTTCGGAGGGTTATAAAAGTTTAACCCTCACAGTAGGCTAGTACCTCTCAGTGTCCGCGTGAACCCGTAGGGCGACAATAGTGTGTGTGCCTGTGAC
>JALUZI010000024.1 GCA_027012045.1 Desulfurococcales archaeon | reverse complement strand
GGAGTATCTCGAACATCGCCGGGGTGACCTGGAAGGCCTCTGCCAGGAGGGCCGAGGCGAGGATGACGCCGCCTATAGCTGTCAGCTCTAGCAGTCCGTTGTGACCGTTCTCCCCGTGCTCCAGCTCCGTGTAGAAGAGCTGGATGCCTACTAGTAAGGCTATGATTACAAGCGTGCCAGTTAACGCTAGGGTCAAACGCATTCTCCTAATGCTTCTCATCCTTACTGGAGTTAACCCTCAACACCTACCCTGAACCGCCCCGGGGTATTTTAGTTAGTAGCCAAGGGGGGTTTATAGGTGACATATATAACGAACCCCCACATAATCATCCCACACATGGAGAAAACAGGTGCACACTGACCCTTCGAGGGGCCGGGGAGAACCGGGTACAGTGGTGAGGCTGCAGTGTCTGGGGAAGCCATTGTAGCAGAGGACCTTTGGAAGTCTTATTACAAGGGAACATTCCTCAACCGGAGACTCGCAGTCCAAGCACTCAAGGGGCTCTCCTTCAGGGTTATGAAGGGAGAGGTCTACGGTCTCCTCGGCCCGAACGGGGCGGGTAAAACCACGACAGTCAAGATTATCTCGACACTAATGGAGCCCGACAAGGGGGCCGCGAGTGTAGCGGGCTACGATGTTGTCCGTGAGTACAAGGAGGCCCGGCGCCATATTGGAGTAATGCTCAGCGTAGAACGCGGGTTCTTCTGGAAGCTAACGGGGAGGGAGAACCTCAAGTACTTCGGCATGCTATACGGGCTCTCCGGAGGGGAGCTCGAGGAGAGGATAACCTGGGCCCTCGAGACGGTCGGCCTCCTAGAGCTGGGGGGAGACGAGAAGTACTTCGAGGACATGAGCCTAGGGATGAAGGCACGACTCGGCCTTGCGAGGGTGCTCATCAAGGACCCGGAGGTCATGATACTGGACGAGCCTACCCTGGGACTGGATCCTCACAGCGCGAGGCATATCAGGAGGCTCCTACGCGAAGAGGCTGGGAAGGGGAAGACCGTCCTGGTCACTACGCACAATATGTTCGAGGCCGAAATCCTCTGTGACAGGATAGGAATCATAAGGGGAGGAAGGATTATAGCGGAGGGGACGCCCGGTGAGCTCAAGTCGCTCGTCTCGGACAGCACTCCCATAACAGTAGTTCTGAGAGCGGAGGACGCCCGGGCCGTCGAGGAGCTATACGGCAGGCTCGTCGGGGACGGGGTGAAAGGGGAGTATGAGAGGGTGGAGCCTGGTAAGTGGAAGCTCACAATCCTAGCACCCAGGGGTAGCGAGGACGATGTGCTGGCAGACCTCTACTCCACATCAAGGAGTATGGGGCTCAGAGTCCTAGAGGCGCGTGTCCGGGAGCCGTCGCTGGAGGACGTGTTCATAGCTTTGACAGGGGAGGAGGGGTCTTGACTTCCCTCTGGAACATTATGCAGGCTGAGCTGAGGGTTCAGTACTACTGGCTGAAGAACAATAAGGTAATGATGGCTATGAGCCTCCTCTGGCCGTACCTAATGGTTTTCATAATGGTCTCCTTCGGCACAGCCTTCGGCAGCCTGGAGGAGTTCAAGGAGAAGATGGGTATAGCGAGCCCCATACTATACCTGTTCGCCGGGAGCGCGGTTGCAACAGCTAGTCTAAGCGTGATAGACAACGCGGCCGGCATCGGTACTTGGCACAAGTGGCTCGGCACCCTCCCCTATGTGATGCTAGTGCCTAGGAGGTTCCCAGTGTACCTCCTTATATCAAGCCTCGTGACAAGCCTTGTCCAGGTAGCGTTCAACCTGGCCTCGATAGCACCGGCTGTCATAGTGCTCGAAGGGTTCCACGCTGGTCTACAGCTCCTCCTCATACTGTTCTTCATGTTCATAGGCACGCTCCCACTACTAGGAATAGCACTGCTAGGCGGCATAGCGAGCCTCCTAGCCAGCGAGGAGAGCGATGTGATAAACTTCCTTAACCCGCTTCTCCTACTCCTATCAGGAGTGTTCTACCCTGTGAAGATGCTCCCGTACATACTCAGGGTCGCAGCCTACTACATCCCAACGAAGTACGTTGTAGACGCGGCCAAGCTAGCCGCAACCTACACGACACCCCCAGGCTCCACTGTTATGTACATACTATACATACTGACACTACTGGCCCTGCTGTATAACGCTCTAGGCCTGACAGGCGCGGTCTACGCGGAGAAGGAGTTGAGGAGGCGTGGCGTACGGTAGGCTCCTAAGGGAAGCAAGGGCTATGCTATGGCTCCACCTGAAGAGAGCAGTCAGGTACAAGTATGGCCTGATAAACTGGGGTGTAATAGAGTTCCTCTACATGGCAATATACATGCTGGGCGCACTAGCGTTCTCCCCCAGGGAGCAGTGGCCCCTAGTCTCCAAGTACGTTTTCTGGGGCATCCTGGCGTGGACCATGGTTTCCACCCCCACGTGGACCATAGGGGGCTGGACAAGGTTCTACGTCAACATGGGTCTATGGGAGCAGCACGAGGCGGTGGGAGCCAGCCACTCCCTCTTCCTTTCAATGAGGATAATACCCGCGGTAATAGCGGGCTTCATAGGGAGCATAACGGCATACGGGTTCCTCCTAGCCGAGGTCGGCGGCGGGATAGGGGTGGAGGGAAGCATAGCCCTCGCACTCATATTCCTCCTGTGGCTCATACTTCAATCCACACTATACGGGCTGCTCCTCAGCTACCTCTCCCTGCTGACGAGTACTCCAGGCCCAATGCTAGACGTGCTCAACATACTCTTATTCATCATAGGAGGCATAGGAGTCCCGGTGGCGAACCTCCCCAGGGCTGCCCAGCTTTTCGCGCTGGCCACACCTTACAGCCACGCCGCTGAACTGTTGAGGTGGAGCACCATGGGTTCGCAGCCCTACCTGGGGGTGGCCGGCGAAGTAGCGGCGGGGCTGCTTACGACTCTCGGCCTGGGATTAACGGCTCTCTACGCTAGGAACAAGGCGTACAGTAACGCCAGGAGGAACGGGGTTAAGGGGATAGGGAGAATGTAGCCTCCACGGGGCTATTTCCTAAGGTCGATGATCCTCTTCGCCTTACCCCCCTCAACCCTGTCGAGCGTGCCCGGAGGGAGAACTTCGACCCTTGGGTTCATGAGGAGCACGTCTCTGAGGCCCTCCCTGAGCTTCCTCTCCAGAACCCTGTACATGTCTGGGGGAACGTTCTCCTCGGCCTCCACTTCTATCCTCATCTTGTCAAGGCCGCCCTCCCTGTATACTGTGACCCTGTAGTTGGGGCTTACACCCTTAACCCTCAGCAATACGGTTTCGATAGAGCTGGGGAAAACGTTCACTCCATTAACTATTAGCATATCGTCAGCCCTGCCTGTGATCCTCGCTATTCTCTGCATGGTTCTCCCGCAGTCGCATTCCCTGGAGTCGTAGATGAATGTTATATCGTTAGTCCAGTACCTGAGGAGGGGCATCGCCTCGTGGGTGAGCGGCGTGACTACTAGGACACCCTTTTCCTCGGGGCCTAGTGGTTCACCGGTCTCGGGATCCACTATCTCTACTAGGAAATGGTCCTCCCACACGTGGAGACCGTCGTGGACGTGGCACTCACCGGCCGCCCCGGGTCCGTATAGCTCGCTCATCCCGTAAACGTCGAATGCCTCGAGCCCCCAGAGGGATTCTATTCTACGCCTCATCTCCTCTGTCCACATCTCAGCACCCAGGAGCGCGGTTCGAACCTTCATATCCCGCTTCAGGTCCACACCCATCTCTCCAGCGACTTCAGCCATCCTAATCATATAGTTCGGCACAGCAGCCACGGATGTGGCGCCGAGGTCCCTGATCATAGTGATGTTCCTCCTAGTATACCCCGTCCCCGCGGGAACCACGGTTGCGCCGAGCTTGAGGCCCCCATAGTGGAATCCCAGTCCCCCGGTGAACCAGTGGTATCCCAGGGCCACGTATAGCACGTCACCGCTCCCCACACCTGCCATACTCATAGTCCTAGCCATCAGCTCCCCCCAGTTCTCGAGGTCCCCACGGGTATAAGCTACCACAGTCGGCTTCCCGGTCGTCCCGCTACTCGCGTGGAGCTCCACAACCTCCTCCAATGATACACTGATCATGCCGTAGGGGTATCTTTCCCTGAGATCCTTCTTGAGTGTGAAAGGAAGCTTGGAAACATCCTCTAGGCTCCTAATATCACTGGGGGTTACCCCTGCTTTCTTCAGGGCTCTATGGTAGAAACTATTGTTCTCATACGCGTGTTTAACCGTCCACCTGAGCCTCTCGAGTTTGACTTCATCAATCTCCTCTCTACTGGCAGTCTCTATTCTACTGAAGTACCTACCGGAGACTTGCTTCACGATAGCCATCCTTCACCTCCACCCCTAGGTAATAGTGAAACTATGAGGGAGACAGTGAGGGCTAGGGTGAAGCTGAGATGCCTCAAGGGGAGAGCAAGGCCGGCTAGCCCTGAGAGCCCGTAGA
>JALUZI010000023.1 GCA_027012045.1 Desulfurococcales archaeon | reverse complement strand
TGTTTCGCCTGCCGCTCGTTTGGCGGTGTGGGTCCCGAGTCGAGCACCCTCCCCCGGTTTCGGGGTGGGGTGTACCTCGCATCCTTGCCAGGCTAGACGACGGGCCCTTTTCCTCGGGTATTTTCTTTGGGTGTGGTGTGTGTTTTATATGTTACTTCTGGGTGTTTGGGTTATTGTTTTTAGGCGATGGTCGAATATTTCTTTCTTTCCGGGTTTGCGGGGTTGGTTAGTGAGTATGTTCTGCGTGAGATTATGAGGAGGATTGCTGGGGATATTGTTGTTAGTGATGATCCTGGGGGTAGTTTGAAGAGGTGGAGGTTGGAGTTTGGTTTTACGCAGCAGATGATTGCTCGTATGCTTGGTGTTAAGCCTAGTGTTGTTAGTGATTATGAGAATGGGAAGCGTACTCCTGGGTCCAGGATTGTTAGGCGGTATGTTGAGGCTTTGATTGAGCTTGACGGTAAGCGTGGCTGGAGGGTTGTTAGGCGTCTCTCGAGGAGTATTGGTTTGCCTAGTGAGGCTATTGCTGATCTCCGCGAGTTCTCGGAGCCTTTGAGTGTTGAGGATATATTGTATATTGTTAAGGGTGTGGCGCTTACCGCGAGTTTCGATGCTACGAGGAGGGTTTTCGGTTATACTATTGTTGATAGTATCCGGGGTATTCTCACGTTGTCGGGCATGGAGTTCTACTATTTGCTGGGTATGACTAGTGAGAGGGTTGTCGTGTTCACTAATGTAACTATTGGCCGTAGCCCTATGATCGCTGTCAGGGTTTCCCCGGTTAAGCCTAGTGTTATCGTTATCCACGGGCCTAGGAGTAGGGTTGACCCTCTGGCTCTTAAGCTGGCGGAGCTTGAGAGGATCCCGTTTATTCTTAGCTTGGCCCGGGATTTGGATGAGTTGAAGAGTAGGCTGGCCAGCGCGGCCGGCTCCTAGGGTTGCTTGCCTTGTTCTAGGATGATTATTGCCTCTGCCAGGTCTCCCTTGGCTTGTATTAGGGCTTTCCTCGCCTCTTCCAGGGTGGCGCCTGTCTGCTGTGCTACTAGCTGCACGTCCTCCTCTGACACCTCCACTGTTTCACTGCCTGCCTCCTCTTCCTCCTGTGGG
>JALUZI010000022.1 GCA_027012045.1 Desulfurococcales archaeon | reverse complement strand
CCCAGACGCCAGCCTTCGCGGAGTCACCGAGTAGCACCGGGCTATTCTGGATGGAGCCCCAGCTCGGCATTGTCTCAATAGTAAACGGCTACCCCAGCCTGGGTAAACCCGTCTATATAGACGTTTTCATACCAGTACCAAACCTCCAGCCACGCGAGCTCTCCTACAGGGAAATATACACCACAGCAATGAACCTACGGTTATCCACGGTCACACTCACAGAGCTAATAACCAAGATACAATCAATGATACACACAACAACAGGCCCGCCAAGTAACATAGACAGCGTGCTCGAGAACATGTCTAGGACCCTCGTAAAGTCATCCGCGGCAATAGAACAGTTGTCAACCGGGGTCAATGAAGTAAAAGAACAGTGCATTGCAGTGCAGCGTCAAGGAGAGAACATCAGCGAGGGACTGAACACTATAAACTCCCAGGTGAACCGTGTGGCTGCAAAGAATAATACCATTATAATGCTCCAGGAAGCCGTCCTGGCCACTCTCGCATTACTACTAGTGCTAACGGGTTATATTGCTTGGAGGATACGGGCAGGCCGTTAGATTCAACTATGCATGGCTTGCCGGGTAAGGGGGATCTCTATGCTCAGGTTTAACGGTTCAACCCTAACCACTATACAACACCCTTCAGATCCGCCTGGCCGCCCGGTACTAATGAAGTCGTAGTGTAAACTCAATTGGAGTATCCCATCGACAAACTTGTAAGACGTGTTTACAGGGATAAACCGGTGCTCACTGATGATAAGGTATGAGGAGATGTTGTAGGGATAGACTGGTAACCCTGTAAGGTTGACTTCAACATTCCCCCAAATGCTGCTGGCCAGGCCGTTAACCGTTACTAGTGTTCCATTGAAACGTGTTGCCCCATCCAGCTTGTCGACCCTCACTCTCATTATACTCCCGTTTCCTAATACTATGTTCAGCATAGAATACCCGTTGGACGCGTTCACCCTAACAAGGCCGCTGGAGACATTATCTAGAACAACGGCCGGGTTCAATTCGAGCCTAACACTATGATACACGAACACCACACTCCGTCCCTGGGAAATGCTGTCTATGCTGTAGTTCAAGCCTGTATCAACGATCCTCCCGT
>JALUZI010000021.1 GCA_027012045.1 Desulfurococcales archaeon | reverse complement strand
ACCTACTAGGCTACTCCCCGGGCCCGTCGCCGCCGTTCGCCAAGCGCTACGCGGACCTCTACGGGATCGTCAGGGAGGCACTATCAAGGTACGTCAAAGAGGTCCGTAGTGGAGTCTTCCCAGGGGAAGAGCACTATTTCACTTAGGCGAGTCCAAGTGAACAGTAAGACTAAGCTGTTAAGCCTTTTCGTTTTCTTCCTCCTAATCCCCCCTCTGGGCTATAGTATAGTATCCTCTAAGACAGCCGCGGTGGAGAACACTGTTATAAGCAACGCTGAATGGGTTAATGGAAGAATACAAGTTAACATAACCCTGGAAATAGATAACCCGTCACTCCTACCTCTCCACGTGGAACCCCAGCCCCGCGGGTTCAAGGTTAACGGGAAACCTGTTAACATTACAAGTGTAAAGGTGGAACCCGATACGGCTGGGGGTAGGAATAAGACGAGAGCAACAATAGTTCTAGAGCTGTCTTCACCGCCGCTCCTAGGAGGTTTTAGCCTGATAGATATTAAGGGAGAGGTGTGCATCAGACTGATACCCGAGTTCAGCCTGCTAGGCTTCCCTGGTAGCGTGAAGTGCAGTAGTGTAGAGCAGTCCAGCGTGATCGAGGTCGGGGGTTAGAATTTAAAATCCCGCTATACACTCCTATTCCCAGGATAATGGGTTGGGTGGAAAGTATTGGAGAGCGAGTCAAGGGATGAGAGAATCAGTTATCCAAGGGTTGTGGAGGAGATAAGGATAGGCCCCCCATACCTGACGAAGTATGAGAAGGCGAGGATTATATCGGCCCGCCTATTCCAGTTGTTCCTAAACGCTCCGCCCCTGGTTGATCCTGGTAAGATCGGGGCTAGGAACATGTATGAGATCGCTAGAGAGGAGGTTGAGCGGGGCCTGCTCCCCGTGGCGGTTTACCGGAAGGCGCCTGAGGAGGCTCAGTCAATTCCGCTTAAGCTCTTGTTGAAGACCGGTGAAAAGATAGTTGGAAAACACCACTAACACGACCCTACCAATTCAAACGTCAACGGCGCCTCGTTGCGTCGAGATAGTGGAGAAGTGGTTCGGCCCGGATTACAGTGTCGAGTCCAGCCTGCCCGGCCAGCTCACGAT
>JALUZI010000020.1 GCA_027012045.1 Desulfurococcales archaeon | reverse complement strand
TAATCGTCCTTTGCGTGGTACTCCATGCGGATGGCGTAATCTTCTATGATCTTCTTTACCGCGTACTCGGCGTATCTGCGCTCCTCACGGATAGTATTTATCACCTTGTTGTAGAAAGACTCATCATCAATAATGCGAATCTGTGGCTCAAGTATAGCCCTCAGGCGGTCGTCCAGCTGTTCTGTCATCCCAAGGAGGCTCTCTCTTGCCTTCTTTATAGCCTCCTTAAAAAGATTGACCTGCTCCTCAACCTCTTCTTCCTTTATTCTTTTGGTGGAGATGGCGTATCTTTCCCCTATAAACGGGGCTGCCTTTCCAATGAATATCCCCGGTGATATAGGAATTCCCTTAAACCTTTTTTCCTCCTTATTCTTCTCCAAAGCCGTCCTCCACCAACTTCGCGAGTTCTTCAACAGCCTCCTGCTCATCTGGCCCCTCCGCTCTTATTGTTATTTCTGAGCCATAATCTGCGACCAACATTAAAAGGCTCAAAATACTTTTGCCATTGGCAATATTCCCATCCTTTTCCACCGTTATTTCAGAATCATACTTCCTCGCAATAGCTGTAAACTGCTGGGCAGGTCTTGCATGTATGCCCAATTTATTGACGATTTTAACCTTTTTCTCGTACATGTCTCACCTGAAAGATAGTCTATAATCCAGCACCTGCACCCTTCTATCCGAGTCAATGAAGTTGACTACTTTTGAAAGGGTTGAATTGGCACTGGCACCGTCGTTAGATACGGTTGCCACAAGGAGTTTCGTTCTCTGCCACAGATCATGGCCGTCAGTTTCGGCAATAGAAATGTTAAACTTGTTCCTCAGCCTCGTTTTGAGGCTTTTTAAAACAAATCTCTTTTCTTTCAATGAGTTGCAGTGTGGAATGTAAAGCTCTACCTCAAGCAATCCGATAAGCATCACTCAAGCTTTTTCTGCACCTTCTTGATCTCAAAGGCCTCTAAAATGTCACCCTCTTTAACCTTATCAAAACCCTCGACCTTTATGCCACATTCGTAACCAGCCTGGACTTCCTTCACATCATCTTTAAATCTCTTGAGTGAGGCAATACGTCCCTCGTAAATCACATCTTCCCCGCGCTTTACTCGGATA
>JALUZI010000019.1 GCA_027012045.1 Desulfurococcales archaeon | reverse complement strand
CCAGAGATATTCATTGGTAGTAGGGACTATAGGATGTACATGATTGAACCCGCGGTCTCCCGGGCTACCAATACTTCGGGTGCACCAACCGTGTCCGGCATGAGCGGCCAGATTAATAGGACTAGTGGGGTAATTGAAGGCTCTGTGACTGCTACAACCAGCGGCGAGGGGAGTACTAAGGGGACTAGTAGGACTATCGGTCTAGCTAGGGGTGTAGGGCATTACGAGGCTAGGCTTAACTGGCAGTTGATCACCGGGGTTATAATTGTCTCGTTGAGCCTGGTTGCAGCGGCTTATATCTATACTAGGGATTGACTATTCCTCCTCCACGCACTCGCAGTCCACTATCTCCTCTATTTCATCGCACTCTATCTGGATTTCCTCCTCAGCTTTCTCCACGGCTTCCTCCGGGTTTTCCGCTTCCACGGTTTTCACGCATTTGACTGTGCACCTGCAGGTGTACTCGCCTGTCATTTCCTGATTCACCGTGTTGAAATGTTTTCCTTGTGGTCGTCTTTATTTATTATACATGTTTATCCCCTTCTAGGGTATATTTTATATGTAAATTATGCAAATAACATTTTTTAATTTTAATACAATTATCATTATAATGGTGGCTAATAATGCCACGTCTCTCCACACCTGAAATGGTCAGACTGGGAATACTCAACGGGAAAATAATGGGTCAAAGCCTCAGAGAATACAATAAGATCGCAGTCCTATCACAACTGGGGACCCAATGCCTAGCAACGTCATCCTCGTTGATCTCAACATTCGAAACAATAACGGGCGGAGTAGCAAAGTTCTTCCCGCTCTCAGCTGAGGAGTTGAAGTCAACAGTCCAGGGGGTCCTGGACTTCCAGCCCCAGGCAATGGTTATCATTGTAGGTGGTGCTGAGAGGATAGAGGAGTGCGAGAAGTTCTTCAGGAGTGTCCTGGAGGCTTTCGCTGAGAAGACTCTTAAGGCGGATATAATACTTTGCCTCAGAGGATATCTGTCAGGATGCCTCGCTGATATTACAAGGGCTAACGTCAGCATTCTGAGCTATATTGAGCTGTTGAAGTATCTAAGGTACTGGAGTATGCTCGGCTATGACGTTGACCTTGATTCTATGGTGCTCAAGCTGGGCAGGTTGACTGTTTCCGACGGGCAGGTTGGTTTCGAGGAGGTTGCCGAGTATCCTCTGAGCGCTGAGCATTATATGTTGCTTAAAAGGCTTGTTAATCCTTAATAACTTTATCCACTATTTTTACATAAAGAGTGTATAAAAATTAAAATATAATAAAATAGCAAATATCACAATCGGTGGAAAACATGCCGGACAAAATGTGTCTAACCATAATGTCCGGAAGCATAGACAGGCTAACCGGAGCCGCAGTACTTGTAAGCGCAGCAGTATCAATGGACATGGAAGTAGAAATATTCCTACAACTATGGGGGCTACACGCATTCAAGAAAGACGTCATACAGAAGAACATGAACCTAAGCGAGTTCAACGAGCTCGGCGAACAAGTAGCCAAGAGACTACAAGAACTCAAACTACCGATGTGGTACGAACTACTCAAACAAGCCAAGGAACTAGGGAAAGTAAAGATCTACGCCTGCAGCCTAGCCGCCAGAATATGGGACGTCAAGAAAGAAGACCTGGAAATGGTCGACGAGATCATCGGGGCAGGCGAGTGGATAGAGAAAATGAGGGAAGCCAAGATCAACCTGTTCATCTAACCCGCGGGGTGAACAAGCTATGAGCATGACACCAGAAGAACTCAAAAAACTCAAAGTAGACAAAGTAGTGGACGCCAGAGGCACATCATGCCCCGGACCCCTCCTAGCCGCTAAAAGAGCAATATCAAGCGTCCCAGTAGGGGGCATAATGGAAGTCCTCTCATCAGACCCCGGTACAAAGAGAGACCTGCCATTGTGGGCCAAGAAAATGGGCCACGAGTTCCTCGGAGTAATAGAGGAACCAGGATACTGGAGGATCTTCATCCGCAGGAAGAAGTAGGCCCCCCGGGAAGGAGGGCTAGAGAGGGAGTAACAGTTGACCCCCGAGAAGAGCGGGGGGTATAAACCCCGCATCCTAGTTTTTTCAACCAACCTAATATCCGACGTCGGAATAGACTACGCGGGACTCCTACATATGCACTACCCAGCCACCACAGCAATCATAAGACTACCATGCTCATCGATGATAAGGCCGGAATGGATAATCGAGGCCCTAGACGCAGGGTTCGACGGAGTATTCGTCGCAGCCGACGGTACTGATTGCCCATACCTCCAAGACTGCACCGACAGGACGGCGAAGAGGATAGATAAGGCCCTGCAAATGGCCAGGGAAGCAGGCTATAATCCTGCGAGGATCAAGATGGCTGCAATATGTTCTGTTTGTGCTGAGCCATTCGTCAAGCTCATGGATGGTTTCTACGAGTCCCTCCTCAAGCTTGGACCTGTAAGGAGAGGTGAGGCCAGTGGGAATACTGAGTGAGATCCTGGCGCACCCGATGGAGCAGCCGGGCGTGGAAGAGTATGATGTACTAGTGATAGGCGGTGGCATAGCGGGCATGGAGGCGTCCCTGGACCTTGCAGAGATGGGTTTCAAGGTGCTACTGGTCGAGAAGGACCCCTCTATAGGGGGTAAAATGTTCCTCCTCAGCAAGGTTTTCCCCACACTGGACTGTGCGAGCTGTATATCAACACCCAGGATGGCGGCTGTAGCCCACCACCCGAACATACGGGTCATGACCTACAGCGAGGTCAAGAGTATCTACAAGAAGGGCGAGGGAGATTTCGAGGTAGAGGTCCTCAAGAAACCCAGGTTCGTGATAGAAGACCTGTGCACCGGCTGTGGGTTATGTGAGAAGGCTTGCCCGGTGATTGTCCCGAAGGAGTATGACTTCGGGCTCCGCGGGAGGAAAGCCGCGTTCATCCCGTTCGACACCGCTGTTCCGAAGATCGCGATGATAGACATAGACCACTGCATATTCTGCGGCCAGTGCGAGCTAGCCTGCCCGGTCGGCGCGATCAACTTCCTACAGAAGCCCGTTCTCTACAAGTTCAAGGTTGGAGCCGTCGTTATCGCCACCGGGTACAGGCTCTTCCCGATTACGAGGAAGAAGGAGTACATGTATGGCAAGCTTGCCAATGTGATAACTGCGATGCAGATGGACAGGCTCCTCTCCCCGACTAGGCCGTTCAACTCTGTTCTAAGGCCGAGCGACGGGAGGGAGCCTATGAACATAGCATTCGTCCTCTGCAGCGGCAGCAGGGATAGAACAGTGGGTAACCCCCTGTGCTCGCAGATCTGCTGTATGTACTCTATCAAACAAGCCCAGCTCCTCATGGGAGCATTACCACTGGCTGACATAACGATATACTACATGGACATAAGGGCCTTCGGTAAAGGATTCGAGGAGTTCTACAGGCAAGCCCGCGACATGGGCGTAATGTTCGTCAAGGGAAGAGTCGCCAAGATAGAGCCAGCCGAGGACGACAACATAGCAGTATACTACGAGGACATAGAGAACGGTGGAAGGCTGAGAAAGGCAATCCACGACCTCGTAGTACTGTCCGTTGGGATACTCCCCAACCCGGGGATAGCCGAGGTCTTCAAGAACGCTAAACTAGAGATAGACGAGTACGGATACATCAAGCAACCCGAGAACTACACAAGCCCCTCAGAGACCAGTATAAAAGGAGTCTTCGCAGCGGGATGCGTCGTCGGGCCCAAGGATATCCCTGACACTGTTGTCGAGGCCGCCTCGGCTGCGGCCCAAGCCGCGGCATACTTGAGGGAGGTGAGGTCCAAGTGAGCAACGGGAACAACAGTGGGAAAGAAGTTAGGATAGGCGTATACGTCTGCTGGTGCGGAGGAAACATCTCCGACATCGTCGACGTTCAAAAGGTAGTGGAGACGATTAAGAAGGAGGACAACGTTGTAGTAGCAAGGCACTTCATGTTCATGTGCTCTGAAGCCGGGCAGAAAATGATAGAGAACGACATTAAGACCCACAACCTCAACGCTGTCGTAGTAGCATCATGCTCCCCTAAGCTCCACGAGCTAACATTCAGGAACACAGTTTTGAGGGCCGGATTGAACCCTTACATGTACTATCACGCGAATATAAGGGAGCAGGTCAGCTGGGCTCACGGCGACGACAAGGAGGAAGCGACCCGTAAGGCCATAAGGCACATTAGAATGGCTATAGCATACCTCCGCCACGCCGAGCCCTTGGAGAAGATCAAGGTTGAAGCCACGCCAGCAGTACTAGTCATTGGAGGGGGAGTAGCAGGGCTTAGGAGCGCCCTGGACATGGCTAGGATGGGTGTGAATGTTTACCTTGTCGAGAAAGAACCGTTCCTGGGAGGCCACACTGCCAGGCTGGGCTCGACTTTCCCCGACGGCAGGCCGGGCTGGGAAATCGTATCAGACCTGATTAAAGAGCTGAAGAAGAGGGATAACGTAGCAATCTACACTCTCGCCACGGTGGAGAAG
>JALUZI010000018.1 GCA_027012045.1 Desulfurococcales archaeon | reverse complement strand
AAGATTGTCCGGTATACTGGTCTCCTCCACCCTGTTCATCCTCTCCGTGCTAAGGATGACTCCACCCTCCAAGGGAACCGCGGAGCCTGCTAGGCTCGTCGTGGACCCCTGGGGGTATATCTTCAGCTCTTCCCGGTAGGCATACGCGGCGAGTCTCGATATGTCATCTGTGGACTCGGGGAAGACAACCGCTAATGGGAGCTCCCGGGCCTTGTAGCCGCTGGGCTCCCTCGAGTATAGCTTCACTATAGACTCGTCATCGATAACCTTGTTTTTCCCGAGGAGCTTCTCGAGCCGTTCTACATGCTTGTTCCTGCTTGAACCCAAGGCTAATCCACTTCCACGTGAATAGGTTTGTGTCAGCCCCGGTTCTTATCAGTATCCCTCCCCTCCAGGGGGATGAGTGCTACCAGGAAATCGTTGACATTAGTGCCGGTGTAACCCGTTATTATTGCCCTACCCATCTCCCTGAAGAAGCTGTAACTGTCATTCCTATCGAGATAATCCCTCGGATCCAGCCCCCTACTTTCCGCCTTAGCGGCGAGGGAAGGATCTATAACAGCGCCAGCTGCAGGGCTGGACCCGTCTATACCGTCGCTACCCATGCAGGCCGCGGTGTACAATGCATTGCTCATGGACAGCTCGACTAGGAGGGAGAGGCATAGCTCCTGGTTCCTCCCTCCCACACCATCACCTCTCACAGTCACAGTTGTCTCCCCGCCCGCTATCAGTGCTACAGGCGGCTTAACGGGCTCCCGGTCGAAATAGATGCTCTCTATGACTCCTGCGATAACCTTGGCCGCTTCACGAGCCTCTCCCCTCAGCCTGGATGATAGGATGACGGGTTTCCATCCCTGTTTCAGGGCTTCTTGGGCCATCGCCCTTAGAGATATGATGTTACTCGCTACCACGTAATTATCAGCCTTCTCGAGAATGGGGTCGCCGGGCTTCACGGTCTCAGGCACAAGCCCTTTCAACCCTTTCTCTATGTGGTTCCTAACGCTCTCTGGGATCTCGCTCCAAACATTGTACTTTACAAGGATTCTATGTGCGTCCTGGAACGTCGTGGGGTCAGGAGCTGTGGGGCCGGAGGCTATCGAGTCAACCCTGTCTCCTACTAC
>JALUZI010000017.1 GCA_027012045.1 Desulfurococcales archaeon | reverse complement strand
CTGGTTTTGGATTCTATGGTGTCTGCTATCATTTGAAGCCTAGCTAGCTCCATTTCAAGTATAGGCATATTCCTCCCTACTTTCTCGTATCTCCTCTTGATGCGTGTGAGGAGATCCTTGTACTCGGGGACTTGTATGTGCTTTGCCTTCTCAGGTGGTATCATGTATTCTTTCTCCACTTGGTTCTCCCGACTCTCTATGGGTTATGTAGTAGTTAAACAGTTTTCTCAGGTTTCTCTCGCTTAGATAAAACGTTGAACAGGCTTTTCTGAGGGCCCCGGAGACGCTCTCACCTTTCTCCTCGTATAATAGGAGGGCATAAGCTAGTCCTAGTTTGACTCTGATACTCCTGTTGCCCACCTCGCTATCTTCCTGTAGGGCCTTCAAATATTTCTCGAGCAACGGATTCTCGGCTCTCAGCCTTTTCCAGGTGTTTAATGCTGCATAGGAAGCCACATGTACTGGTTTCCCGTTTCTCCAAACGGTTCTGCTTTTCACAGCTAATCTCTTCTGTGACCGGTGCTCTACTAGGAGGCCTCCAACGGCTCTCACAGCATTCTTGTACTGGTTGATCTCGTAGTCCGTCAGGTTCTCCTTGATGACAGAGCCGCAGTCCCCGCATACTAGGCTCCCTGTCCAATAGTCTATGACCAGGTTTTGCGAGCCGCAGTAAGGGCATTTTTCTATAACCATAGGCCTTGGCCCTGACCCTGTTTTCCTTCATCGTTTTTAGATTTGCCTTAGAGATCCCCTACTACCATGCGGGGGGATGGCTGTAAATAATGCTTGTGTCGTAAGGGTGGCCGGGTGATTATGTTTTATAGCCTCCACATGGCATCTTTACTCCTGACTCGGGGCAAGCGGGGGTGCCCGAGCGGCCCAAGGGGGCGGGCTCAAGACCCGTTGGCGTAGGCCAGCGTGGGTTCGAATCCCACCCCCCGCACCATTTACGTTTAGCTAGGGTGTTCGGGTTTGACTGGTTCTACGTCTCTCTACGTAGGTGAAATGGAAGCCTTCGAGATTGACCGGGATAATATTATCCCTGAGAGCGTTCTTTCGAGGCTCTCGTCTTCGGGTTTGTTCGGACCGTATACTGGGGCGGAGTCGGCTGTAAAGATACTCGAGTCTGTCAGGGCGCTGGCCAGGAGGTCCGTTGGGCTGGCTAGTGTAGTGTTGATAAATATGAGTGTCCAGTTCCTCGTATACCACGTTCTAGGCTATAAGGAAACCCCGCTTCTACAGCGGATCCTCGACCACGGCATATCTGCAGTGTCGCTAACCGAGAAGGGGGGAGGCACGGATTTAGCCCGGAATATAACAGTGGCAGCCGAAGAGTCTGGCGGAGAGTACTGTCTACGCGGTGAGAAGGTTTTCACAAGCAATGGTCTCTACGCGGATTACTTCCTAGTACTCGCCCTGGACAAGGGGGAGCCGGGGCTATTCGTCTCAGACGATAGGAAGTCAATGGAGATTGAAGCACTGGACCTGTCGTCCTTCCGGGGCGCTGGTATTGCTAGAGTGGTCTATAACTGTGCTAGAGCAGTAAAAATAACCGAGTCCAAAGCCATGAAAACAGTGTTGCAGGCCATTAACCTGGGCAGACTAGGGTACACAGCCATCGGCATAGGCATAGCAGAAGGATCACTAGAGGACGCTTTGGAATACACGAGGGAGAGAAAGGTTTTCGAGCGACCACTGATCGACTACCAGGGCATACAGTGGATGCTCGCAGACACTTACTCCAGGCTCGAGACCGTCAAAGCACTATACCGCCAGGCCCTACAAGGCCTCCCCTCGATAAACCCTGTTCAAGCCGCGGTACTGAAGAACGAAGCAGCAAGGCTGGCCCAGGAGGCGGCCTGGGTTAACATACAGGTTCACGGCGGTAGAGGGCTGGAACACCACTCGAGGCCCGAGCGGCTCTACAGGGATGCCCGGGCGCTCGACATAGGTGAGGGTGCCAGAGAGATACTCAAGTCATTCATAGCGTCAAGCCTGGCCAGGAACCCCGGCCTCGCCACTATGTAGGCCCCCAAACACGTTCAGGTACTCCTTCTTAACATCCTCTTTGACCAGGTGCAGGTACACCTGGGTTATCTTTATGTCGCTATGACCCAATATTCTCTGGAGAGCCGGGAGGCTCATACCCCTCCTCAACGCCTCCGTGGCGAACGTGTGCCTGAGTATGTGAGGCCTAACCTTCTCCACGGGAAGCCCAGCATCCCTAGCTAGCCTCTTAAGCCTCTTATAGAGAGCCTGATAGGAAATGTTGACAACCCTATCCTCCGGCCCCAAACGCTTCAGCTCAACATACTCCTTAAGAACCCTCAAAGCGTCATCCCCCAGAAACACAACCCTCTCCTTACCATACTTAGCACTCCTAACAACAACCTCGCCAGACTCAAAGTCAATATCCCCAACCCTGAGCCCGAGCAGCTCGCTACTCCTCAGCCCCGTCTCAGCCAGCAGTAGAACAATAACCCTGTCAAGAAGATCCCTCGAAGCCCTCAGCAAACGAATAACGTCCTCCCACCTCAAAGCATCGCTCACACCGCTCCGAGGCTTAGGCACACGAGGGGCCCTGACATCGACACCGCACCAGGAAAGGAACCTTCTAACAAACATGTAGTAATAGTGCAGAGTAACCATAAACCCCCTACCACCCCTACTCCTAGGAAAACCACCCCTCCTCCTAGACACAAGCCAATCCCTAAGCCTACCCGCAGCCTCCGAGCACCTAGTATCCTCCCCGACAAAACCAGCGAAATCCCGGAGAGCCGCCCTATAAGCCTTCAAGGTCCTACCACTAGCACCAGCAAGCTCCAACGCAACCAGAAACTCGTTAACAGCCTCACCAACCCCCAGGCCGAGAACCCAGGAAGGCGCCTCTCCAGGATCAAGCCTACCAGGCAAAACAACCCCTAACAAAACATTCCAGCAAACAGGAGATTAAGACGTTACAACAAGGTAATACAAGCGCCGTTTTAGGGTTCGAAGCCCCGGACACCCAAGCCGACCCACACGCGGCGAGAGGCCTAACCCCAGCCTCCCAGCCCGTGGCTAGAGTCCCACAGCGGGCCACGCATACCATACAAGCGTGCGACCCGCCCCCAGGTGCGCCCAACAGCCTCGGGCGATTGGGAGTGGTGGGCTCAACTCCTCGGGCGAACCCTCGGAGCTTACACCCCCACCCCATCAAACCCGTCTTCTACGGGAGCCCTCGCCGCCACCGGGAAACCCCGGCAGCGGATGGCCGCCTCTTTTCGGGGAGGGGTTCCCGCTTAGATGCTTTCAGCGGTTACCCCCTACGGCGTGGCTACCCGGCGTTGCCCACCAGGACAACCGGTACACTAGAGGCCGCGGCGCCCCGTTCCTCTCGTACTGAGGGCACCTTCCCCTCAGGCGGCCGGCACCCCCCGTGGGTAGAGTCCGACCTGTCTCACGACGGTCTAAACCCAGCTCACGTTCCCCTTTAATGGGCGGGCAGCCCCACCCTTGGAGGCTGCTGCACCTCCAGGATGGGAAGAGCCGACATCGAGGTAGCAAACCGCGGGGTCGATAGGGGCTCTCGCCCGCGACGACTCTGTTATCCCCGGGGTAACTTTTCTGTCATGCCCGGCCCCCACCGAGGGGGCACGAGCGTTCGCTAGGCCACGGTTTCCCGGCCGGATCCCCTATTGTGAGGGATCCGGTCAGGCCGGCTTTTGCCCTTGCACTCTACGGCGGGGTTCTGACCCGCCTGAGCCGACCTTTGGGCGCCCGTGTTACCCTTTCGCGGGCGTGCCGCCCCAGCCAAACTGCCCACCAGACGCTGTCCCCCGGGATACCCCGGGGTTAGGTGTTCGGGCACCAGTAGGTGGTGTTTCATTGGCGGCTCCACCGCCCCCGGAGAGGCGGCTTCACAGCCTCCCACCTACGCTACGTACTGGTGCCCGAACACCAACGCCTGGCTGCAGTAAAGCTCCACGGGGTCTTCTCTCCCTACGGGGGGTTGCGGGACTGTGCACCCGCTCAGGGGGTTCACGGGGCCCCGGGCCGGGACAGTGGGGACCTCGTTGATCCGTTCATGCGCGCCGGAACTTACCCGGCAAGGCATTTGGCTACCTTAAGAGAGTCAGGGTTACTCCCGGCCTTCAGCGGCGCTTCGCCGGGTTGGACCCCGGTTTCACGGACCGCCAGTGGCCAGGATTCACCCCCCGTACACACCCTTACGGGCTAGCGGGGAGCTATGTTTTTATTAAACAGTCAGGTCCCCCTAGGCACTGCGACCTGCGGCCCCAGGTTTCAGCCCAGGGTCGCAGGCACCTCTTCTCCCGAAGTTACGAGGCCAATTTGCCGAGTTCCCTGGCCCGGGTTAACCCCCAGACGCCTTGGGCTTCTCACCCAGGGGCACCTGTGTCGGTTCTCGGTACGGACGTGGGGGATCCTTCCTGGCCCCCTTTTCATTGGCCCTCGGGATCGGCGGAACCCGCTAAGGCGGGCCATTCCCTCCTTCGACCGGTTCTAACCATGACGGTATTCCCCGGTCTTCGGACGGTTAGCCAGGTCGCTCCCGGCTTGGGAGCCCCTGGTCCGCCTACCCGAAGACGTCGGAGGCCAGGCCTTGCGTTGCCGCGAAGCGTACCCCCACGGCACTGGAATATTAACCAGTTTCCCTTTCCCGGGCACCGTGCTACGGGCCCAGTTAGGACCGGCTAACCCCCGGCTGACGACCATTGCCGGGGAACCCTGGCCCTTTCCGGCGGAGGGGATTTCCACCCCTCTTCGCTGTTACTACCGCCGGGATCCGCACTCGGAGCGGATCCACCGGACCTCACGGCCCGGCTTCTACTCCACTCCGACGCCCGCCTACGGCACACGGCTCCACTGGAACCGTGGCCCGGGGTCTCGGCGGCCGGCTTTAGCCCCGACCAATCTTCGGGGCCCCCAGCCTCGGCCGGTGAGCTGTTACGCACTCCTTAGAGGATGGCTGCTGCTAGGCCCACCTCCCGGCTGTCTTAGGCTGGGGACACCCTTTCTTTGGCACTTAGCCGGCACTTAGGGGCCTTAACCCCGGTCTGGGTTGTTCCCCTCACGGCCCCCGGGCTTATCCCGGGGAACCCCACTGCCCCCTTCTACGGCGGCCACGGGTTCGGAGTTTGACTGGGTGCCGGGGGCCCAATTGCCCCCTGCACACCCAATCAGTAACTCTACCCCGCAGCCCGCCTCCGGGGACGCTGGGCTTAGACCCACTTCGGCGGGAACCAGCTATCACCGAGCTAGATTGGCCTTTTACCCCTAGACGGAGGTCAGGGGAACGAATTGCACATCAGAACCCTTTCGGGCCTCCACCGGGGTTTCCCCCGGCTTCACCCTGCCCCCGCCTAGATCGCCCGGTTTCGGGTCTCACGGCCGTGACTCCAGGCCCTATTAGGACCCCGCCCCTCACCGGGAAACCCGGCTGCGGGCCTGTCGGTTTCCCTGCGCCTTCGGGGTTGATAACCCCTTAAGCTCGCCACGACCGTGAACTCCCCGGCCCGTGTTTCTGGACGGACGGTGCAACCCCGGCATACCCCCGCTCGTACTCCCCGGTCGCCCGGGTTTCCTTCGCGGGGGTTGCCTTGTGGGCCACACCGTATGTGGCCGTCCGGTTTCAGGCTCTTTTCACACCCCTCCCGGGGTTCTTTTCAGCTTTCCCTCACGGTACTTGTCCGCTATCGGTCTCGGGACGTATTTAGCCTTGGAAGTCGGTGACTCCCAACTTCCCACGGCAGTATCAAGCCGTGGTACTCTGCTCCTCGGCCCGAGCCCCCTAGATTTCGCCTACGGGGCTCTCACCCTCTACGGCGGGCCGTTCCAGGCCACTTCGGCTATCTAGGGTCGGCTCGGTGGGCAGAGCCCTGCCGAGGAGCCGTAACCCCTCATCTCTCCACGGTCATCCCGTGGAGAATTGGTTTGGGCTCTCCCCCTTTCGGTCGCCCCTACTCAGGGGATCCCTGTTGGTTTCTTTTCCTCCCCCTACTAAGATGTTTCCGTTCGGGGGGTTCCCGTCCGGAACTCCGGACGCCACGGACTATTCGCCCGTGGCAGGAAGTCCCATTCGGGAATCCCGGGTTCAACGGCTGCATGCGCCTACCCCGGGCTTATCGCAGCTTGCCACGCCCTTCCTCGGCGCCCGAGCCGAGCCATCCACCGGACGGCGTCGGTGCCGTTGGGCCCTGGGCGGGACCCTAGCCTGGAGCCCGGAACCTACCGGTGCTCCCTGGGCTGAGAGGCTGTATAGGCACCCCTCACCCGTGGAGCCGGCTAGGGCGTCCGGGCTTCAAACCCTAAAACGGCGCTCATAAGGGCAGTAAGCGCCCCTAGCGCCCTTCACCCGGGAATCCACGATTCCCGGATTGCATAAGGCGCAAACACAAGAGATGAGGGGTCGTTTGTGTGGTGCTCCCACAGCACACCAGCACCGTGCTCTCACGCAGGGATCCGCCTCCCCCAGTGTCGGGAGGTGATCCAGCCGCAGGTTCCCCTACGGCTACCTTGTTACGACTTCTCCCCCCTTGCGGGGGGAGGATTCGACCCCGCCCCTTTCGGAGCGGGGCCTCATCCTCCCCCCGCTCGGGTGGAGCGACGGGCAGTGTGTGCAAGGAGTAGGGACGTATTCACCGCACGATGTTGACGTGCGGTTACTAGGGATTCCACGTTCACGAGGGCGAGTTGCAGCCCTCGATCCCAACTGAGGCGGGGTTTGAGGGATTTCCTTCCCCTTTCGGGGTCGGAACCCGCTGTCCCCGCCATTGTAGCCCGCGTGCAGCCCGGGGGATTAGAGGGCATGCTGACCTGCCGTTGCCCCCTCCTTCCTCCGCCTTAGACGGCGGCAGTCCCCCTAGTGTGCCCCGGTCCCGGAGGACCGGGTAGCAACTAGGGGCGGGGGTCTCGCTCGTTGCCGGACTTAACCGGACACCTCACGGCACGAGCTGGCGACGGCCATGCACCTCTCCTCAGCGCGTGCGGGTAAGCCCGTTAGGCTGACCCTCATCCTGCTGTCGCCCCCGGTGGAGGTTCCCGGCGTTGACTCCAATTAAGCCGCAGGCTCCACCCCTTGTGGTACTCCCCCGCCAATTCCTTTAAGTTTCAGCCTTGCGGCCGTACTCCCCAGGCGGCGGGCTTAACGGCTTCCCTGCGGCACTGGGCGGGCTCAACCGCCCGCCCAACACCTAGCCCGCATCGTTTACAGCCGGGACTACCCGGGTATCTAATCCGGTTTGCTCCCCCGGCCTTCGCCCCTCACCGTCGGGCGCGTTCCAGCCGAGCGCCTTCGCCACTGGTGGTCCTCCCGGGATTATAGGATTTCGCCCCTACCCCGGGAGTACCCTCGGCCTCTCCCGCCCCCTAGCCCGGCAGTATCTCCGCCACTCCCCGGGTTGAGCCCGGGGCTTTAGGCAGAGACTTACCGGGCCGGCTACGGGCGCTTTAGGCCCAGTAAACATCCCGACCACTCGCGGGGCTGGTATTACCGCGGCGGCTGACACCAGTCTTGCCCCCCGCTTATTCCCCCGCCTTCCTACAGCGGGGAAAAGCCACCTCGAGGGTGGCACTCGGGGTGACCCCGTCACGGTTGCCCGCATTGCGGAGGTTTCGCGCCTGGTGCACCCCGTAGGGCCTGGGCCCTTGTCTCAGTGCCCATCTGGGGGCTCCCGCTCTCACGGCCCCTACCCGTTATCGGCTTGGCGGGCCGTTACCCCGCCAACTACCTGATGGGCCGCAGCCCCATCCTCGGGCGGCGACACCGGCGATAACCCCCGGTGCCCCCTTTGGGCGAGGAACCCTTCCAGGCCTCCTCGCCTATCGGGGATTAGCCCCAGTTTCCCGGGGTTATCCCCGTCCCGAGGGTAGGTTAGCCACGTGTTACTCAGCCGTCCGCCACTCCCCGCAGCGGCGGGTCGTGCGACTCCCATGGCTTAGCCCCACCCCGATAGCAGTCGGGTCCGGCAGGATCAACCGGAGTGACGGCCGCATGCCGCCCTGGGGGGTGGCGGATCCCTTCTCGTGGCGCGGCGCTCCGTGCTGTGGGAGCACCACACAAACGACCCCTGTCGGCCTCAAACTTCCCCGGGTAGCTCCGGGGGTGTTTGAGGCCCCATTGATCCAAGCCTCACTTTTTTGTGTGCTGGATTTTACGCAAGCTTATAGTTATCCTGGGCGGGGTATTTATAGGTTTTCTCGTGGGGTTTGTTCTGTAATATTTATACGGCTTGATTGTGATTTGTGGGTGTTCCCGCGGCTGGAGGCTGAAGGACTCATCCCAATCATTTCCCCGGGGCTCTGCCCCGTGTTGTCCCCGCGCCGCCGCCGGGTAGCCGCGGGCGTTTAGTGTGTATAAGCATCTGGGCCTATTAACAGTTGACTAGTGTTTGTAGGAGAGAACAGATATCGCCGGGAGGCTTCTGGGGTCGTGTAAAAAGGGAGTGTTACTTCTTTAGTTCCTTCACAATGATACGTGTGGGCAGGGGGAGCTTGTCCCCTCCTCTCCTCAGGGCTTCCTTTAAGTGGGGGAGGTCCTGCTTCTTCCCCTTAGCCTCCAGTACTATGTGGCCCGGGAATACCCTTGCCGCGGTGCCTATGGGCTTTCCGAAAGCTTGCCTCATCCCGTCTTGGAGTCTGTCGGCTCCCGCGAAGGCCATCATTTTGTTCTCCCTGAGGACCTGGTGGGGATAGGTTCTTATTCTGAAGTAGAAGTTGTTGGCTCCTACCTTCGTGGTTAGATACTTGTTCACAGCCATTCTAGCCGCTTCCAGCGCGTTATGCCTTATCTGCCCTGCTTCGAGCACTATTAGCTGTACGACCACGTCAGCGTCTACATGCGGGTTCCCCATCTCGAACTTCGTTATCTTCGGCTGGGGTACACCGTGTATGTACTCTTTCCTCGTGTAAGGCGGTGTTGTGAAGTGCGTGTAGCATTTAGCCGGTCTGAGAGGCATTTTTCACACCCTTCCACTCGATCACTATACATGCGGAAGATGTTTTTATATCATTATAAGGGTTACTACTCTGGTTTGACTCCCGTTATGATCGATGCCCATAGGTCTCCGTGCTTGACTTTCCTGTAGTCCTTTACCTGTATCCCGTTGCTAGTTAGTAGCCTCTTCATATAGGAGCCTTCAGGTGTTATCAGTGAAACTCTTCCTCCCCGGTTTAGTAGCTCCGGCAGCGTCTGTGCAAGGCGTCTATATAGTTTTTTGACTGCTGACTTGCTCCCCATCCTGATGCCGTATGGCGGGTTGGAGACTATAACATCAACGGGTTCCTCTAGGACTTCAGGTAATTCAGTAGCGTCTCGAGTGTAGAATGTTATCCTGTTCCCGACCCGTGCTATGAGGGAGTTAGCCTTTGCGCTCCTTACATGCCTCGGGTTTATATCGTTGCATATTATTCTAGAGGTCTCGTAGATATGGGCTGCCTCGATCGCAACTGTACCTGAACCGCACATTGGATCTAGTATTGCGTCACCATCCCTGGCCCCAGCTAGTCTCAGCATCGCCGCTGCAAGCGTGGGTTTAAGAGCGGCCGGGTGGTCGTAGACCCTGTACATCCTTATGTGCCTGGAGTAGTCTCCTGTTAATGAGAGGGATATGTATAGCTGGTTCTCTATTAGGTCCGCCCTGAAAAGGATCGAGGGCGAGTTCAGTCTTATAATAGGCTGTCTACCCGCTTGCTTCACCGCTTCATATATCACGCCTCCTATTACCCTCGATATATCCATCGACGTGAAGCTATGATTCCCTTCTCTAACGGTTTTCACTGCGAAAGACGCGGTAAGGGGAATGTAATCGCTGGCTAATGCCTGTTTGGCCGCTTCCTCTATCCACTCAAGTGTGGGGGAAACCGTCTCGCTCCAGTATAGCAGGATTCCGGCGTAATGGATCGTCCTTAGCTCTAGGACCTTCTCTCCTAGTAACTCATAGTCATTGGTGTCTGCTTCGACTACTACTCTACCATGCATCGACCTGACTTCCAGCGGCTCGGCCGCCAGCTTCTCGTAGGCCTCGGCTGAGATAACGTCTTCCGTTCCCGGATTACCCGTTAATAGAAGTTTCACTCCTACGGCACCTCTCTACCAGTCCTTTCACCCTAGAAACGAGTGTTAACAGTATAGCTACTTCATGATCAGACAGAAACCTCGGGTCACCTAGTTTGGCCGCCGCTATCCTGGCATCTTTCATCCTGTGGTCATCCCTGAAGACGTGGGAGGCCAGTTCCGATAGTAGTTCGACTAGGATCCTCCTTTGCCCGAGGTTCACACTGGTTCCACGCGGAACATTGGAGAGCCTGGATTTACTTACCTCGTATAGAGTGATACCAACAGAGTTCGCGAGGTTTAGTGTTGGATACTTGTCACACGTCAATATGGTGAAGCGGTAGTCACACAGTGCGAGTTCGCCCCTAGTCAACCCGGTGCTCTCCCTGCCGAACACTAGGCCAACCTTAGAGGCATTTGTCTTCGAGAGTATTTCCACTACATCCTCCAGCTCGAGCGTTTCACGCAGCACATCACCTTCACGCCTGATAGCAGTAGAGCAGAACGACAAGTCAGTACCTTCCAAGGCCTCCTCTAGGGACTCTACCACAACAGCGTTCTCAAGCGTGTCAACAGCTTTAACCGCATACCTCAGGGCTTCCTCTCCTACCTCAACCCTAGGCTTAACCAGGTATAGCTCGTCAGCGCAGAAATTATCTATGAGCCTAGCTACCATCCCTAGATTAGCTTCTCCCTCAGTCCCAACCAGGATTACCCTTATCTGCAACCCTCTTCTCCCCTTTCAACACCATTATTTCCTCAAAGAAAAACTTCTCCCTGCCAACAATACTGTAGTCGCACCCAGACTCTTCCATGCACCTTATAATTCTCTCTACAGGTGAAACCGTAGACACTAACAGGTATACGACCCGGCCTCTCTTACATAAAGACTTGCAGAAAAGTAGCATGCAACCAGCTCCGCAACCCCAGCTCTTAGCTACCAGGCTGGAACACTCGTCGTCAAATCTATCCATGACTGGTAAGTAGGGAGGGTTCGAGTATGCCACATCGAAGACTAACCCCTCTCTGAGACACTCATCTCTATCGCAGAGATAAATGATAGGATGCACGGCATGATCCTTTTCTGCAACCCTTAAACCAGCCTTAGCTGCATAAGGGTTGATATCCGTCCCTACAATCAGCGGAGGCCTCCACATTCGAATAGATAAACTCAGCAAGTAGCCCGATCCAACGCCTATTTCAAGGATACTACTAGGCTTCAACCCGTTTTTGAACGCGTCGTTGATAAGTGTGTCAGCCAACAGATAAGTGTCTGCCTCCGGTTCATATACGCATGGATGCGAGCAATAGTTGACTCTAAACCCCTCATGTTCCACTGTTTTCAAAACGCACCTGCCAGCAGTTTCTCGATTTCCCAAGGCGTCATCTCCCGTACCCTACGCTTGCCCAGCCAAGACAGGTCCGACCGGGCTATACCGGTGCATTTGGATACTTGTTTGGAAGCCATTTTATTCCTCCCAGAGAACAAGCATGCAGTAAATTTCTCTAAACTACCATGTAGATTCTTTATCCACTTCTTCTTTCTCTTAAGGCAGAGAAGCACCCCGGAAACCTCCGGCTTTGGATAAAAGAAGCTTGGCGGATAGATTCGTTTAACCTCGATATTGAAGAAAAGCTGGCTTATAACTGAGATCCTCCCATAACTGGGGTCTCCAGGCTCTGCAGTAACACGTTCTCCTACCTCCTTCTGAACGAGGAGTGATGCGGTTTGAATAGAGTTGTTTGACGCTAGTCTGGCTATAATCATACCTGACAGGTAGTATGGTGTATTGGAGACTAGTTGGTGGAACCGTGGAAGTCCTATGAAGTCCATGCCGTCACCGTTGACTATGCTCGCATCAACGTGCTTCACAACATTGTTGGCTATACTCGATAGCCGTGAATCCAGTTCTACAGATAAAACGTTTCCGCATACGGCGGCCAGATAGTATGTTAGAACACCCAACCCAGACCCTATCTCCAGTATCCTGGAACAAGAGAACGATCCCATACAGTCCAGTACATCAAGTATGATTCTAGGTTTAACAACAAAGTTCTGGCCTAACCGGTCACTTGGTTTTACACCATGTCTGTGCAAAAGAGTCCTGGTCCAGTTTAATAGGCCAGGATAAGATAGTGGGGGTGCACTATGACTTGTATACATCTCTATTCTTCATCCTTCGACAGCTTCTCCAGGTACCCCAAGTATATCCTCTGCCTACTCCCCTCCCCGGGCTTGGGGAGCGGTGGCTTAATGAAAATATAATACCTGTCCTCGCCCATTAACTCTGAGACTATTTTATCCGCAATCATCTCAACAGGATCGCTTCTAAGGACGCTGGAAATCTCGCTCAGACTACTGAATTTACCCTTTCTCTTCCTCTCATTCAAGAACTCCCTAAGTGTCCTCTGACCTATGCCCTTCAGGAGCTCAAGTGTGTGAAGCCTCAGGCTTATCGGACCTGCAAGATTGAAGAACTCTACAAACACGTTCTCACGCATCTTGACAATCCGCTTTATGGCCTCCTTAAGATTATCCTTGGCCACAGTAGTTAGATCTTCATACTTCAGTGGAACCCTATGGGCATCAATAATCCTAGGCGAGAGACCGAAAGCCTCTATGTATTTCGCCAGTACGTTTGGCTCGTTGAACACTTTAACAGAGGAGAATCTTCCAACCTCTTTCGCCACACTCTCAGCAACCGAGGTGTCGACGGGCTCGTCGGACAGGCATGCCACACTGTTCCTGAAGATCTCAACGCAGTGTAGCTTGTAACTGCCTGCCTTGAACTGGAAGGATAGAGTCACTTTTTCCAGGAACTCGGGTTCGCCTACAAGCGGGACACCGTCAACAAGTGTGAACATTCTCACGCCAACACCTATGACTATAGGAACACCTCCACGGTGCTCTGGATGGGGGTCAAAGGGGTTTCCCCGGGGCATATAGTCTATTACTACAGCCTCTCTCTCTACTCTAGCTGGATGAACCACTGAGTCCCTGCGCCATTTGCCTGGCGGTTGCCTTGAGGGATACCGCCGAGGGGGCCTTCTTCCCGGTCTATACATAAATATTCACCAAGGCTATTTTGACTCTACTCACTTAAACCATGCGTTAATATAGTATAAAATTCCTTAAAATAGATACCCAGTTACACCCAACGGCTTATTCCGGTCTAGCATGTTTTAGAAACTATTTCAAGGATCTTTCTAGCTATTTCAGGTGTTAGATTGAATTCTTTGTCCATCTGCATTATCGAGAAAACCTCGTCTATGGTTGAAGGACATATGTCTATAAGTACAACAGAAACTTCCTTCCTAACACCCAGCTTCCCTAGCTCCTCCAGCCCACTCCTAACGCTCTCAAGATCCCTCTCTCCACTGAACTCTTTCAAGTAATCCAAAGTCTTGCTCTGTATTTCAATAAGCATTGGCTCCTGTTCACTCCGTTTGGCCATGACGTCATATGCTTCCCTGAGAGTTAGCGGCCTCGACCCTATGACTCTTTTGGAAGCCAAAAACCTACACCCTCGCCACTATACCCTGTTTGGAATTTCATATTGCGTATTTAAGAATATTATAAGCTTGGAAAACCGGTTACTGTGAAGCAGGCCTCAAGTGCTCTGGCCTGACTATAAGGGTTTTCTCCTTCTTACCAAGGGAAAGCTTAACTAGGTATGCTTTGCCTCTCTTTCCGACAACAACTCCAGTCTTACCATGGTATCTCCGGTGGGGCATCCCCTTGTGGATTGCCGGGTTTATAATTACGTGAACCTTGTCTCCAGCGTTGTATTCATGTAATAATAGGCTTATGGGGGGTACCCCTCCCCTCTCCCTTGTATGTTTCTTCAAAAGCTTCCTTGTCCTATGCCTGAATCCCCTAGGCGCCCTTACCATCTAAGCACGCACCTCCACACCCGTAAAAGATATGCGTGCCCCATATAAAGTTTATAGGCTTCGGGATAAGGGGAAATCTACTCCGAGGACATCCAGGTCCACGCACTGGACTTCTGAGCCCAGTAGTTCCGAGTAGCTTGGAGATGTCCGGCCCTCATCGCCTGATACGAGTTCCTTAATGTAGAGCCCGCCTTCTCCAACTATAAAGCTGTAGAAGACGTTTTCTGTTACTCTAATATTTCTTATCCTGTAAACTTTCTTGCTCCTAGTAATATCCGCTCTTCTATGGAGAACCCTGCTCGGAGTCTGCTGTCTTATCGTTCTACCAGCAAAATAGTCCTCGAGGCTTCTCAGATCCTCGTCGGATACCGGTTTTTCAGAAACGATGAGCGCTTTGTACAGCTTCTTAATACCTGATAATTCGTTCTTATATAATCTCACATCCATCCTAGAAGCTTCCCCTTCTACCGTGAAAGCGACGAGTCCTCCTCCACCTTTATTCAAAGCTTCTTCTACTTCAGTAATGGGGATATGACGATGCCTGGGTTTTTTTACCTCTATAACTAAAGGCCTCCCTGTACCCAGCATTCGAGCGTCCGCGTCCTCCCTGCCCGCGGCATGAATTACAGTTTTCTCAGCTGACATAACTTGTTTCAGTACCCATGTTGCTTGCTCCACGGAGAAATCATACTTCACGCCCCATCTGGTGGGCCAGTATGACTGACTGATATTTCTCCCAAGCTTCCAGTAGCG
>JALUZI010000016.1 GCA_027012045.1 Desulfurococcales archaeon | reverse complement strand
ACAACCTAAATAACCGGGAACCATTAAAGAGTAAACCGGTGAACACTGGTTTGAAAATCTACTCCGAAATACTAGGAGAGCAAATCGAGGTACCCGACAACCCGGAGAGAATAGTAAGCCTGGCACCCGCAATAACGGACACTATATATGCTCTGGGAGCCTCGGACAGACTTGTCGGAGTAAGCGTTTTCTGCGATAAGCCGCTTGAAGCGAGGAATAAGCCCAAGGTGGGAACATACTATAAGGTTAACTACAAGCTACTAGAACAGCTCCAGCCGGACCTAGTCCTAGTAACCACTGGGGCGCAGAGGGGAAGGATAAACGAGCTCAGAGAAAAAGGGTACACGGTAGTTCCAATACCATTGCCGACGAACCTCTATGACATAATGTCCAACACGCTCATGATAGGAGTAGTAGTAAACGCGTTAGAGCAAGCTAGGAAACTCGCAAGGAAGATGATGTCGGCGATACACGACCTAACAGCCGAATACACCCGGGGAACAGTGTACTACGAAGTAGACCTGGGAGGCCCAACTAGTGCTGGCGGAATAACGTACATAGACCACGCTCTGAGAACCCTAGGGCTAGAGAATATTTTCGGGGACGAGAGAATAACCTGGATAATAAACCCTGATCCCGCCGAGATAGCGAGACGTAACCCCGACTACATAATATACGAGCCAAAACCATACTCCAAGTATACGATCCAGGGAATACTGGAAGCATTAAGGCAGAGAGGTTTGGGAGCTACAAAAGCCATTAAGGAGAACCGGGTGGTAATCCTAGAGCCGAACAGTCTAGCTCACTACGGTCCAGCTATAATTGATACTTTAAAAGAGATCAGGCACAAAGTAGAGAACCTGTGAAGACAGATGGGAAGCCTCTTCGAAACACTAAGAGAAGCAATGGAGAAACCAGGCCCCTCAGGCTTCGAAGACGAGATAAGAACATACATTACGGACAAGCTGGTGAAAACAGGCCTAGAACCGTCTAGGGACCCGCTAGGCAACATATACGTTAGATTCGGCCCGGAGGAAAACGCTGAAACACTGGTAATAGCGGCACACATGGATGAGATAGGGCTTCTAGCCACAGGAGCGGATGAAAAGGGAAAACTATACTTCACCACCCTAGGAGGAGTCCCCCTGAACATCCTTGACTCAATGCATGTAAACGTGAAGTCCCAGACAGGGTACATACCTGGCATCATAGGGATACTCCCCCCGCACCTCAGGAGAGACGAGAAGCAACAGGCAAAACTCGAGGACTATAGGATAGACATAGGAGCTGAGAGTAGAGACGAAGTGATAGATCTCGGCGTAAACACTCCGGCCCCCGTAGTGTTTGAAAGCAAGTACAGGGAGCTAAGGAAGGGAGAAGTCATAACCGGCAGACCCCTCGACAACAGGATAGGTGTAGCAATACTACTCGAGCTAGCTGAGGAACTCAAAGATCTCTCACCCAATCACAAAAGCATAATCCTGGCGTGGACCGTTCAGGAAGAAATAGGGCTGAAAGGAGCCTACAGCCTATCCCACAAGGTGAACGCTGACTACATGATAGCAGTAGACACGATTACATGTTGCAGACCACCATACACCGGAGGATACAAGCTCGGAGGCGGTCCTGTGCTGAGGCTGGTCGACAGGGCATACATATCCTGCATGCCCCTAGCCAGCTGGATCAGAAAAATATCCCAAGAATCCAGGATAACTCTACAAGTAGCAGTGGCTCAGGGAGGGACAGACGCTGCAGCCGGTATACACGCCGGGCTCTGCTCTACAGCTATAACAGTAGCCACTGAGAACACGCATTCAACGGTGGAGAAGGCTTACAAAATGGACATAGAGCTCGCATACGAGCTGGTCAAGAAGGCTACACTCGAGTTCGCGGAGAAGGGCATCCAGTCATGAGTTACTACAAACTGCTACGGGAACTAGCGGAAACCCTTAATAACAACGAAACGCTCGCACCTGAAGCCCGTGAATTAATACTTGAGAAAGCCCGTAAAGTATACGATCTACTCGGAGAACTCGAAAACTACCCGGTCAGAATCGAAAACGCGTGCGGCCCGCCTCCAGAGATACCGGAGCACCCTACATCACAGGGAGAAATATACGGCATACTCGACGAGATGTACAGGAAACTAGCAACGTGCAGGCGGAGAATAGTCCTAGTATTCCACACCCTAAAAACCCTACAAGCCGCGTCAATAACAGCACTACTCTCCTCCATAATACTAGCAATAGAAGCCCAGGAAATAACGGCCACAACACTAACCCTATACGCTATAGCGGTAGCCCTAGCACTAAGCGGGCTCTCACTATACAAGTACACGACAGGGGTATACGCGACCCTCACAGCTGCACTACTAACAGCCCTCTACGAGTCCTACACAGCCCTACAAACCCCCAGCACAGGCCTAATAGTAGGCCTTACAATACTCTCAATACCAATAATAGCCTCACTATACATGGCTAAAACCAAGGTAAAGGTGCCGTTACAGTGGAGGCAAAGCTACTCCACATAACCGACATCCACTGCAACACTGAGAAGCTAGCCGAAACACTGAGTAAGGAAGACTACGACTTAGTAGTAGCAACCGGGGACTTCGAATGCCTAGAACCCCTGGAAACACTCGAGCAAACAGGTGCGAAAATCCTAGCCGTCCCCGGCAACATGGACCCCCCACACGTGATAAGGAGGCTAAAAGACCTGGAATGGAGCATAGACGGAGTAACACGCCAGGTCAACGGGATGGTCTTCGCTGGAGTAGGAGGAGTCGACCCGGGCCACAGCACAGAGAAACTGGTCAAATCCGCTGGAGGGGAGAAGATAGACGTAATCCTAACACATTACCCTCCGAAAGGAATCCTAGACAAAACAATTTTCGGCATCCACATAGGACTAGCCAAGATAAGGAAGCTCATAGAAACCACGAGCCCTCGCCTGGTACTAGCAGGGCACGTCCACGAAGCACGTGGAGTGGCACGGCTAGGTAATACCCTAATAATAAACCCCGGCCCCCTTTTACACGGTTACTACGCCACAATACACGTGGGAGAGGAAACAAAACCCTCGCTCAAGAAAATATAGGGAACAGGGACGGTGGAGCCGATTGGAGACCTGCAACACAAAAATCATACAGAAAATCAGTGACATACTAGCAAGCAAAGGCTACACCATAACAAAAACTGACAGTAGCATAATAGTAACAGAAGAAACAACACCGCACATACACCTAGAAATAACAGCACTAAACGATAGAATCCTCATAAAACTAAACGTAGACAACCAAGCACTACTAGACACAGAACCAGACAACGATCTAATAGAAACAACGCAACGCACATTAGACGAACTACTAGCACAAGCAGAGTACATAGCACAAATAATAAGCCCTGCCTGCAGAGTCGAGAAAGACATAGATAGCATAATGGACGCCTACCAAAGCATAGACAACATTATAGAGGAATACGCATAACAACAAACAACCAGGGATGAAGAAAACCAGCAGAAACAAACAAAATGACACCAAATGATTAGGCGGTGGCTGCCAGACCCCTCCTAACCCAAATCTACATACGAATCAAAACAGCTCATACCACTGTTAACATCGTAATTTCATAAAGTAGCCATGGTTTTCAATTCCATATTAGTTGTATATTTGTCAACTGCTATTTCGCCTTCAACGCTAAAAACATATCTCTCAATTCCTTAGCGGATACTTGATCCACACGTAGGCGTCAGCTGGGCTCCCGTCACTTTCTCTCAATTCCTTGGCGGATACTTGTCTCAATACCAAGCATACTGTTCGAGACGGGGGAGACTGGCTCTCAATTCCTTAGCGGATACTTGCGGGCCTAGCAGGGAGAAAGGGTTAAGGTGGGGAGACGTCTCTCAATTCCTTAGCGGATACTTGGTAAAGCAGCTGCTAGAGGACTGGCTGGGAATAAACTACTCTCAATTCCTTAGCGGATACTTGGGAGGATCAAGGAGAGCGTTGTCGTGGCTGCCAGGAACGTCTCTCAATTCCTTAGCGGATACTTGGTAGAAAAGTGTGCGAAGGCTATCTGAGGAGACTGGTAGCTCTCAATTCCTTAGCGGATACTTGCCGGGGGGTTACGCTCCGGTCCTTTTTGTAACTGGCTCTCAATTCCTTAGCGGATACTTGCAAACCCCCGTTCCCGGGGCGCGGAGCCCCGCCCATAACTCTCAATTCCTTAGCGGATACTTGCCCATCCACACCCGGTTTAAACCCCATACCCGCCTACCACTCTCAATTCCTTAGCGGATACTTGATAGATAAAAACACCGGCCGGCAATGTTATATCATTATATCTCTCAATTCCTTAGCGGATACTTGTCAACACTCTCGGCCGGCCCCTGGATAGTTACCTCTCTCAATTCCTTAGCGGATACTTGTTAAGGCTTATATAGATGTTATATAAGGCTTGGGGGTATTTATGTTTATCCACCAGTGGAATTGAAGTGTCCTATACTCAAAAATCGCGTGGATCAG
>JALUZI010000015.1 GCA_027012045.1 Desulfurococcales archaeon | reverse complement strand
GTCCAGCAGATACTGGCTGAGGACGTGCCGTTCATACCTCTGATACAGGGTAAGCTGTTCATGGTGACAACGCCTAATGTCGGCGGAGTAACGCTAGGCCCCACGATGCTACTGCCATATTACCTGCTATACGCTACCACCGGATAACCCTATCATCCCCTCTTTTTTAATTCCAGAACATTTGGACTAGCGTGATCTCTACCGTGATTGTATATTTAGAGGTGAGCTCTCTTTTATAGGCCCCGGAAACATTCTAGGATTGTTTAATCGAGGGATAACGGTGGGACATAATGGCTAGGGGAATAGGCCAGTACATACTCGTTAGAGCACTCATGATAATACCAACAGTCCTTATACTCTACACTGTGGTCTTCATAATACTTAGAATCCTACCCGGCGACCCTATCACTGCAATCCTGGGAACAAAGAACATTCCACCAGAGCAGCTGGCTGCGCTTAGGAAACAGCTCGGCCTAGACCAGAGCCTTGTAACCCAGTACTTCGACTACCTGTACAAGGCGGCCTTCCACCTAGACTTCGGTACGAGCATGACCATTAGAGGAAGGCCCATATGGGAGGATATAAAAACCAGGTTCCCCAGGACGCTGGAACTCACCCTCTACGGTTTCACAATAAGCGTCATACTCGGTGTTCTAACAGGGCTTATCGCTGCGAAGAAAGGGGGGAAAATCGATCTTAGCATGAGGATTTACAGTATAATAGCTTATACCCTCTTCATTCCATGGTTCGGTCTAATGCTCCAATTGATATTCGGTATTTGGCTAGGATGGCTCCCCACAAGCGGTATTCTTGACGCGGGGGTCCACATTAAACACATAACAGGCATGAACACCCTGGACGCCCTTCTAACGGGTAACTGGACCGGGCTCAAAAGCGCGTTGAGACACATCATTCTACCGAGCCTCACACTAGGCATTGTGCTCAGCGGGGCTTACACAAGGCTCGTCCGGGCAAACGTTGCAGAGGTACTATCTATGGATTACATAAGGGCATACAGAGTTCACGGTATTCCAGAGTATAAGGTTACACTTTACGCTCTGAAAAACGCGTTCGTCCCTATAGTGACGCTTATGGGGCTCCAGTTCGCGATACTCCTAGGCGGCGCGGTTCTGACCGAGACTACCTTCAGCTGGCCCGGCATGGGAACATACCTTGTCCACGCCATAGAAAGCAGGGACTACCCGGCTATACAGGGCACTGTAATCTTCTTCTCGTTCCTAGTAGGGCTGATCAGCCTGATAGTTGATGTGGTTTATGCTTTGATTGACCCGAGGATAAAGTATTGAGGTGATCATGCAGTGTTCTATGAAATATTGGTCAAGCCGTTCCGCAAAGCCCCCGCTAGAGCCATGCTACTAACAGGGCTGACCATAGTCCTCATAGTTGTTATAATGGCGGTGTTCGCTCCGTGGATAGCGCCTTACGACCCCGTCCAGCGGACCCATGACAGGTTCGCGCCTCCCAGCTGGAAGCACTTGATGGGCACTAACAAGCTGGGCTACGACATGTTCTCGAGGATAGTCTACGGGTCGAGAGTAATACTTGAAGTAGTGTTCATAGCCGCGATAATATCCAGCTCCATAGGCATCCCGCTCGGCCTGATCTCCGGGTACTATGGAGGAAAGGCCGATAAAACACTGTCCATAATAATGGACTCGATATACGCTTTCCCAAGCCTAATACTCGCTATAACAGTAGCTGCAATACTAGGCCCGAGCCCGGTGAACACGGCCCTGTCAATATCAGTAGTGTACATCCCAACATACTTCAGGATGGTAAGAGGGAAAGTGATAGCGCTGAAAGGCACCCCGCTAATAGAGGCGCTTCAAAGCCTAGGACTCAAAACGAAGACCATACTGTTAAAGCACATCACGCCCAACATAGCGCCTACGATCCTCGTAGTTTTCAGCCTCAGCGTCGCAGATGCTATACTAACAGAGGCAGGGCTCAGCTTCCTCGGGCTCTCAGTGGTCCCGCCGACGCCGGACTGGGGATACGATCTAAGAGTAGGGAAAACATTCCTCACAGGAGGCTACTGGTGGCTCGTCTTCTTCCCAGGATTCATGGTTATCATACTAGCCATAGGGTTCGCGTTGATAGGCGAAGCGCTCTCCGAGAGATTCAACATCAGTAGAGAGGTGTAGAGAAAGTGGATACCGTCCTTAAAGTAGAGGATCTCTCGGTCCACTACTACACGCTGTCAGGCATAGTCAGGGCAGTCGAGGACGTCTCCTTCGAGCTGGGTAGAGGCGAGTGGATGAGCCTCGTCGGCGAGTCCGGCTCGGGGAAAAGCACGCTAGGATTCGCGCTGCTAAGACTCGTCCCTCCCCCAGGGAGAATAGTGTCCGGTAGGATATTCCTAGAAGGAGATGACATAACAAGGGTCCCCGAGAGCAGGATGAGGAGCATAAGGGGGAGCAAGATCAGCATGGTGCTCCAGGACCCCCTTACAAGCCTGGATCCCCTGAGGAGGATTGGTGATCAACTAGAGGAAATACTCGATGTCCACGGGGTGAAGGATGAAGACGAGAAGAAGAAAAGGATCAGGGAAGCTATGAGGAATGTAAGGTTGCCTTACGACTATGTCTCGTACTACCCACACCAGCTGAGCGGGGGACAGAGGCAGAGAATAGCGATAGCCTCAGGGATAATATTGAATCCGAGCGTTCTAGTGGCTGACGAGCCGACAACCGCCCTTGACGTGATAGTCCAAAGTAAAATCATGGACCTCCTAGACGATCTGAGGAGAAACCTCGGCATATCAATAATACTCGTCACTCACGACCTGGCACTCGCGCTTGAGAGAAGCGATAAGATAGCCGTGATGTACGCCGGGCAGATAGTGGAGGAATCCCCTAGCAAGGATGTAGCCAAGAACCCGTTGCACCCCTACACTAGAGGGTTAATAGGAAGCATCCCAAGGCTCTACGGGCCTAAGAATATAGAGGAAATACCCGGGTTCCCCCCGGACCTGAGGAACCCTCCCACCGGGTGCAGGTTCCACCCGAGGTGCAAGTATGCCATGGATATATGCAGTACCAGTGAGCCTGGCTACGTTGAGGTGGAGGGTAGGAAGGTGAGGTGCTGGCTGTACGACAAGACTCGTGGAGGTTGAGGTAGGGATGCCTCTCCTTGAAGTTGTTGACCTGAAGAAATACTTCCCCGTCGAGGGCGGAGTAATTGATAGGCTGCTCGGCAGGGTAAAGGGGTACGTGAAGGCCGTAGATGGAGTATCATTCACCGTAGACCGCGGTGAGACACTCGCCCTTATAGGGGAGAGTGGCTGTGGGAAAACCACTACTGGAAAACTGGTACTAAGGCTCCTCGAGCCTACCAGCGGCAAAGTGATCTTCGACGGCGTGGACATTACTAGGTTAAAAGGAGAGGATCTCAGGCGGCTCAGGAGAAGGATGCAAATGATATTCCAGGACCCCTTCGCCAACCTGGACCCACGGATGCCAGTAGGAGACCAGATTGCTGAACCACTGGTAGAGCACGGTATCATGGAGTGGGAGGAGGCTCGCGAAGAGGCGTATAAAATGCTCGAACGTGTAGGGCTAACCCCTGTAGAGGACTTCTATGACAGGCTCCCATTAAACCTGAGCGGGGGGCAGAGGCAGAGGGTTGTCATCGCTAGAGCAATGGCCCTTAAACCAGACTTCGTCGTAGCAGATGAGGCTGTGAGCATGATAGACGTCTCGATGAGGGCCAGCATCGTCAAGCTACTACTAAGGTTTAAGGAAGAGTTCAACCAGGCAATGATATTCATAACCCACGATATAAGCGTTGGGAGACTCGTGGCAGACAGAATAGCCGTTATGTACCTAGGCAAGATAGTCGAGATAGGGGGCACCGAGCAAGTGATAAACAACCCGGCTCACCCCTACACACAGGCGCTCCTCGCAGCTGTTCCGACTATAGAGGAGAAGAAGCTGAAGATGAAGCTAGAGATTAAGGGGGAGGTAGCCGACCCTAAGAATGTCCCTCCGGGATGCAGGTTCCACCCTAGGTGTCCTCTGGCCACAGATATATGTATGAAGAAAGAACCGGAGATGATTGAGGTTGAAAACGGTCATTTCGTGGCTTGTCATCATCATATCTAGCCTTCCTTAACCTTTTTGAGGTTCTCGGGATAGGGAGGCCTCACTACCCCCTTCTCTGTTATGAAAGCGGTTATCAGGTCGGGAGGCGTAACGTCGAACGCGAAGTTGTAAACTGGTATGTCCGGCACTGTGATGAGGAGCTCTCCCATTACTTTCTTGACCTCATCAGGACTCCTTTCCTCTATGACAATACTATCAGGATCCATGGATGCCTGTATGGTGCTCGTTGGTAGTGCCACGTAGAAGGGTTTGCCTGCCCTTGAAGCTGAGAGCGCCACCATGTAGGTTCCTATCTTGTTCGCGGTGTGGCCTGTATATATGACCCTGTCGGCCCCGACGATGACGGCGTCTGCCAGGCCTTTCGCGAGCACTAGTCCGGCCATATTGTCTGTTATGAGC
>JALUZI010000014.1 GCA_027012045.1 Desulfurococcales archaeon | reverse complement strand
GCGCGAAGAGGCCCTTGTAGACACCGTTCTCCATGGCTATGTTAGTGACGAACCACTCGTCATACCTTTCCCATCCCTCGTACTGGAGCAGCTTGTTGTAGAGTGTCTGCATCTCGTAGAACCCTGTCTTGTCAGCGGCGAAGGTTGCCCTGGGGAAGCTGTGGCCTCCGAAGGGCCTTTGGTTTATCCTACCGTCAGGCCTCCTGCTCCAGGGGAGGCCCCAGTGGTCTAGGAGGTATATCTCTTCCGGCATTAGCTTGACGAACATCCATACTGCTTCCTGGTCCGCTAGGAAGTCGCTTCCCTTAATGGTGTCCCATGCGTGGAGGGCGAAGCTGTCCCCCTCCTGGGGGTATAAAACTGCGGCAGTGCCACCCTCGGCGGATACACTGTGGCTCCTCATGAGCTGTAGCTTGCTTATAATACCGACGTCAACCTTATCTCCGTACTGCCTTTTAATCTCGACCGCGGCTCTGAGACCGGCTATTCCGGATCCGAGGATCACTACGTCATGCGTTATTGTCTCGACTGGCAACAGGTTTTCACCATCACATCTCTCCTGATTACAGCTTCAAACGGTCTACCCCGCTGGATGCGGGGGTTTCCGGGTTGGATAGAATAGGTTTGCCCATATAAAAAAGGGTAATGGTTCCCCGCCGGGTCACGGGATCTTCTCCTCGAGCAGGCGGGGTATTATTTCCTTCTCAGCCTTCTCCCTTGCGGCTGTGAGCTTCTCATCGTAGTAGTTTCTCCCCGTAGTATCTATGGTGACAACCAGAGGGCCGAACTCCTCTACCTCGAGGACCCATACGGCCTCAGGTATTCCCAGCTCCTCCAGCCAATAGACGTTCTTCACCCTCTTGACTGCCGCGGCAGCCAGTACTGCTGCCCCGCCTGTGAAAGTTGCATACACAGCCTTGTACTTCTTCATGGCTTCAGCTGTCTTGGGCCCCATGCCTCCTTTGCCTATAACCATCTTTACACCGGTCTTCTCGATGAACTCTGCCTCAACGCTCTCCATCCTCATGCTCGTCGTTGGGCCTGCCGCCACTATCTCGTATTCACCATTCTTCTTCCTCACAACAGGGCCGCAGTGGTATAATGCTAGCCCCCTGAAGTCCATCGGTAACGGTTCTCCCTTCTCTATGAGCTCCAGTATCTTGGCGTGGGCCTCGTCGCGGGCGGTGAACACCGTTCCGGAGAGGTAGACTATGTCGCCTAGCTTGAGCTGTTCTACATCCTCGTCCCGGAGCGGGGTTTTCAGGTGGAATACGCGTGACTCACTCATCTCGATCACCCCTCTTCTGGCTCGTAGTGTTTGGAAACAATCTCCCATTCACCCGTCGAGTCTATCACTCCATGGCTCTTCCTCGTGGCCCAGCACCCTGTTACTACTGCGATCGCGAATGTCGCTGGATGCCTATAGGCATAGTCTACGTGGACGTTCAACGCTGTTGTCTTGCCTCCGAAGCCGTGGGGGCCTATCTCCAGCTCGTTAACAGCCTTCAGCAGGGCTTCCTCTAGCTTTGCCAGCTTCGGGTCAGGGTTCCTGGCCATCGTGTCCCATAGCAGTGTCTTCTTCGCGAGTGTGAGGGCTATGTCTGCACCTGCTGCCACGGCGACCCCGACTATGACGGGTGGACACGGCATTGCTCCGTACTTGGCTATTGTGCTGACAACGGTTTTCTTCAGGTTCTCGAAGCCTTTCAAAGGTGTGCTCATAACCAGGGTGCTGGGGGCCTCGCTCCCCCCTCCCTTGGCTAGGTACCATACGTCTAGCTTGTCTCCCTCAACGATCTCGAAGTGGTACCATGGTATGTAGCGCCCTGTGTTGTCTCCAGGGTTCTTGAAGTAGAACGGGTCCACACTGTTAGGCCTCAGGTAGCCCTGCTTCGTCAGTTTAGCCAGCGCTGACTCAGCGGCTTGCTTTATCTTCGTCTTCAACGGGAAGTCTTCACCTACCTCTATGAAGAAGTAGGGTGTCCCAGTGTCCTGGCATATTGGCCGCGTCATCCTCGCTGCGAGGTCTATGTTCTTGAGTATTGCTTCGAACTGCTTCTTAGCCACAGGGTTCTCTTCCTCGTCGTGGGCTTTTTTGAGTGCGTTGTAGACGTCTAGGGGCATGCGTGTTGCCCCTGTTAGTATTAGGTTGTAGAAGAAGTCTTCCAACTGGCTGTACGTTAGGGTCAACTGGTTCACCCTTTGGTTACATTCTCCTGGTTCTCAACGGTTTGTACATGCAAATGTTCTTTAGCCTTCTCGGTTAAATACTTAGTTTAATCCTATTACATGTAAAACGAGGGAAAACCATTGGAGATAGATAGTGATCCCAGGGAAGCCATTGTCCGCGTTATGGGCCTTCTCTACCGGAGGGGTTTGATTAACATTATGGGGGGTAACGCCAGTATAATAGACCGGGATAGGGGGCTCGTATATATTTCTCCCAGCGCTGTCCCGAAGAACCTCCTCGAGCCGGGTGACATAGCGGTTATTGATATGGATGGAAACGTGGTTGAGGGAAAACCGTCTAGCGAGTACAGGCTGCACTTGGAGGTTTACAGGAGGATAGATAGTGCGGAAGCTGTTCTCCACGCTCATCTTCCACATGCAGTTCTAGCAGGAGATTTAGGGTTGAACTTGGATCCAGAGAGGTACATAGAGTCAAAGTATACTGTGGGTAAGTGCGTAGCCATAGTCGAAAGGCTCCCCAGCGGCACGAAGGAACTGGCCGAGGCCACTGCACAGGCTTTACATGAGTCCGGGTGCAAGGTGGCTATACTCCTAGGCCACGGCGCCGTGGCTTACAGCGATAAAACGATTTATAACGCCCTCGACGCTTTGGAGGGTCTGGAATTCCTATCCTACATAGAGTACATGAAAAGCCTATACCACCGTTAGTCCCGGCCCTTATATACAGGTAGCAAAACCAGTAATCCAGCTATGCCAGTAGCTATGACCAGCAGTGGAATCCAAGCAGGATCAACGTCCAGCAAATACCCTATCACAGTGTTGCCAGCGAACCCGGCTAACCCAACGGTCAACCCATAAGCACCGTAGACACTTGCCAGCCGATCCCTACCCGCGAGATCCCCTATTGCGGCCCTGAACACTGACTCCTGAATCCCGGTTAGTATGCCCCAGGATAGAAGCGCCAGGAGTATCCATATAGTGTTGCCCGGGAATACAAGGATTAATGAGGCTGGGATTGATAGTACTGGAGTTAGGACAAGTGTCCTCACACCAGTTCTCTCGTACAACCATCCCATAGCGAGCGCGGCCGCCGCGTCCACGCCCATCGTGAAAGCATACGCGTAGGCCACGGTGTACGCTGGTAAGCCTGCCTTTGACATTGCATATGATATCAGGCTCCACTGGATTATTCCGGCTGAGAACAATCCCACAATAACCATGTACCTAGCTAGTCCTATTCTCATCGAGTACTTAGATTCGTCCACCACTAGAGTTGATGTGGACACGTGGTAGAACGTGTAGACCAGTGACAATAGAGATGCCAGGGCAGGCAATGAAAGGAGGAGATAAGCCTCCGCGTAGGAATAGCCTGCAGATAACCCTAAACCCACGTATAAAGGACCTAGAACCGCGCCTATCTGGTCGAGGGCCTCGTGTATACCGAATGCTTTACCCCTCCCATAGCCAGCCGAGGCCTCTGCGATCAAAGCGTCCCTGACAGGTGTCCTCAAACCCTTACCTGTTCTCTCCGCTAGGACTAGGAGTAGTATGCCAAGCCACCCGCCTGCATAAGCTAGCAATGGGACGGATGCCAGGTTTATTATGTAGCCCGTGAACAGGATAGTCCATCTCGCCCTTCTCCCAGGGTACTTTGATGCTAGGAGGCCTCCCAGCCCTTTCGACAGGTGCATTAGGAGCTCCCCGGCTGATAGGGCTCCCGCGATTATGCCTGTGGCCTTGTAGTAGTCGAGGTATGGGCCTAGGATGCTTCTGCCTCCCTCGTATGTCATGTCGGCGAATAGGGATACTATGCCTAGGAGGATTACTATCTTGGGAACACGGTTCAAACCCGATCATCCTTCACGGCTGGCCTGGAGGGGTTATATGTGGCGTGTGACAATGTTTGATACTCCCTTGACATAGATGTATATGGTCTTCTGCCACCCCTTACCCGGGCCAAGCACCCTATATGGAGTCCACCCGGGTACCTTGAAGTCGAGTGATAATACCTTAGCTCCCTGCCTGAGCTCCCTATCCAGCTTCGCCTTCAACATCTCGTTCACACTGGTCAATAGGTACAGGTAGACGACGGTGGCATCAGTCACCGGGACCTGGAACATGTTCGCGTTTAACACTATAACCTTGCCTTCGAGCCTCTCCTCCTTCACCCTCCTAGCAGCCTTCTCGGCGAGCCTAGGGTTCTTCTCAACGCACACTGCTCTCTTAACATTAAACTCTCCCGCAGCTAGAACCGCTATCCTGCCGTCCCCGCATCCGAGATCATAGAAAACATCGTCTCTCCCGAGCCCTATGTACCTGAAAGCCTCCCTGACAATGTCAGTGTTGCTGGGGACGA
>JALUZI010000013.1 GCA_027012045.1 Desulfurococcales archaeon | reverse complement strand
TGAAGACAAATCAGAAGCTCTTGTTGATGTGCCAGATGACCATGAAATTGCAATGATGTTTACATCTGGAACAACTGGTAAACCAAAACCAGTTATCCATACCCATGGTTCATTAAATGCAACAGCTATTGGAAATGGAATGAGTTATTTTGTTGAGAGAGAAGATAATTATCTATTTTTCCTCCCATTGTATCATTCAGGAACGTTCTTTTTATGGGCACCATTTTATGCAACAGGAGCAACAGGAACATTATTAAAAGAATTTAAAGAGCCTGAATGGATATTAAGAGCATTATCAGATGAAAAATGTACAGATGTTCTTTTTGTTGTACCTATTGCAATTGCAATATTAAATGGAATTAACTCAGGTAAAATTAAAATGGAAGACTATGATTTGTCTAACTGGAAATATATGGAAATAGGAGCACAACCTGTTCCATTTAAAGTAATGCAGGAATTATGTGAAAAATTACCTTGTGGAGTGTCTAACATCTATGGAATAACAGAAGGTGGTGGTGGAGGAACATTTAACCTCTATCCACACGAAGTATTGAAAAAACCTGGTTCTATTGGAAAACCAACTTTTGGAGTAGAAGGAAAGTTAGTTGATTTTGATGGAAGTGATATTACAGAACCTCATAAAGTTGGTGAAATAGTATTTAGAACACCAAGGTTAATGAAAGAATATTACAAAAATCCTGAGATGACTGCTAACACAATAAAAGATGGTTGGCTATTCACTGGTGATTTAGCTGAAATGGATGAAGAAGGTTACTTTTACATTGTTGATAGAAAGAAGGATATGATTACATGTGGTGGAGAAAATATTTATCCTGTGGAAATAGAAGATGTATTACATAAACATCCAAAAATTGATGATGCTGCTGTAATTGGTTATCCAGATGAAAGATTAGTTGAAATTCCACTTGCAGTTGTTCAATTAAAAGAAGGTGAAACAATGACTGAAGAAGAGGTTATTGAATATTGTAAACAACATCTTGCACTATACAAAGTACCAAGAAAAGTTGTTTTTGATGATGTCCCAAGAAATCCAACTGGAAAGATTATGAAACCATTATTAAGAGAAAAATATACAGGAAGAAAAGAAGCATTTATTGATATTAAGAAAGCG
>JALUZI010000012.1 GCA_027012045.1 Desulfurococcales archaeon | reverse complement strand
ACGTAGCCCGTAGAGCAAAAGAGCAGGGGCTTCTAGTAGCATTGGACTCGGCGCAGGGTGTCCCACATTTAAGCGTTAACGTGAGGGAGTTAGGCATTGATTTCCTAGCGTTCAGTGGGCACAAAATGCTGGGGCCAACTGGTATAGGGGTTCTCTGGATGAAGGAGGAGCTGGCGGATACTCTACAGCCAGTTCTGGGTGGAGGAGGCACGATAAAAGACGTCCGGCTAGGAGAGTCTGGGGTAGAGGTTGACTGGGATGTGTCCCCGCTAAAGTGGGAGCCGGGGACTCCTCCGATCATAGAAGCGGTTGGGCTGGGTGAGGCTGTGAGATATCTTTCAAGTATAGGCATGGAATACGTCTCTAGGCATGAGGAGGCTCTAACCAGACTATTATTCGACCTTCTCGAAGACGAGTTAAAGGAGAAGATTAGGATTTTAGGCCCGCTAGACCCGGGGCGGAGGCTGGGTATAGTGAGTTTCACAGTTGACAGGTATTCAGTGGATACTGTGGCGTTGTACCTGTCCTCTAAAGGTATAGCTGTGAGGACAGGGAAACACTGCGCTCACCCACTCCACTACGCGCTAGGTGCGGATAGGGGGAGCGTCAGGGCTAGCTTGTACCTCTATAATACCGAGGATGAAGTGAGGTACTTCGTTGATACACTCAAGAATATGCTCCATTAACCCTCTCTTTAAGGTATTCTCTTTACCTTGAATCTTCCATCCCTGAATGATACATGGAACCCGTCTCCCCTGGGAGACAAGTCCTGGCTTAGCCATCCCAGCGACTCCAGCTTGTCTGCTATTGTGCTAGAAACTACTGCTTGGAGATCCTCCTTGGCTACATAGTTCATGCGGTAATAGTTGAGGTATTTCGTGTCATCCCTCAAGTTTTCGGCTATATAGGTATAGGTGTACAGGTCTGACCTGGGTGTACCGTCAGACTCGTTTAGCACTAGTACGGCTGTATTGAGCGCTGTTTTAGTGTATTCCTCGAGTTTCCTCAATGCACCTACCATGTCACCGGTGTGCCTCGCTAGGTAGACAGCTATCAGATAGCTGTCTGGGTAAACAGTCTTGTATCCTGGGACCCCGCCGAGATCATTGTTTAGCTTATCGCCGTAGAGGGCTCCGTTGTGGGCTACTATGATAAGGCTTCCATCCGCTCCTGTAGTTATGAATGGGTGCACCGAGAGGAGGCCTTTGGGCATGCCTTTACTAGCGTACCTCGAGTGCATGAAACCGAAAGAGTAGTCTGAGCTTACTATGAGCCGGGTAAGCCCGGATAAGCGCGTGTATTCTATTGTGTTGAATATTGGGTTAAGTGTTTTCGAGTGTATGAAGCTTCCCTGGTCCCTGTGGATGTATAGGGCGTATCCCCATCCATCGCTGTGGCTCACGCCGCCATAGAGTTCTTCTAGGTAGGGATCCATCCTGCTCGAGTCTATCAGGGTGTCTACCAGCTCAGTCATTTGGCTGCTCTCGCCTTTAACCCAGAATGACACCATTCTACACATATTGGCTGCACCGTTTGTCTGTACTGTGTTCTAGGTTATTCTGTCTGGCCGGGTGTAATAAAATCTTAGGACTAGGAGGGTAATACTTTACATGCTTGTGTTTTTAAATTAAACGATGGGTATTATCGTTGATCAAGTGCTGTTTCCTCGAGTAAAAAGTATTGATCAAGGTATTACCACATATTGGTAATAAAAGAAAGTACTGGTGGTTAGTGGAGCCCGAGTTTCTTGACTGCGTAGTAGATAGTTGAGACTGGCCTGCCCATCTTCTTGCTGATAGCGTATAGGCTCATTCCTTCCTTGTACATCTTTTCGATCTTCTTTAGCTCCTCCTGAGTCAAGTAGCCTCTGTGGTTGTAGTTCTTCCTCCTCCTCTTTATTTTGCCCTGCTTCTCCAGACGGTTGATAGCCTTGTATACTACGCTCATACTGTTGTGGCAGTGTTTGACTATCTCCTTTATGGGCTTGCCTTCATTGTACAACTTCTCAACTATTCCGACGCATTCATCTACTAGCGACATAACCAGCACCCTTCCATAAATCTTAGAAATGATAATTCAAGGTAATATAGGTTTTTCCCCATCTGAGAGCCAGACGCTTAATGCTGTAATGAAGTATTGCTCCTTGACAAGACTATGATTTTTCTGGGCATAACCCGTTGCAACCGTAATATTCTATATAAATCCGATATTTTTATCAACTAGTATCAACTAATTATATAAAACAACGTATGTACCTCAGGATGCATGAATCGTCTAATACATGTTGGAGGTTGAATGTTATGAGCATGGTTGAGAGGTTAAAACAGGATATAAGGTTGAGGGACGACGCTGATTACATCATGCCGGTATGGCTCCCCTTCATTTCCGTTATACTTGTGTTCCTCGGTCTAATCATATTGCTCGGAGGATACCTGGCTGAGGAATCAGCCTCAGCACCACTAATGCAAGCAACTCAAGAGAACGCCGAGATCACCGGTAACATAGAAGCTAGTGTCGGGGCTGGAATATTCGGCCTTAGTCTAGCCTTAATTGTTCTTGGAGGCTTCATACTGCTGTACGTCATGTATAAGTGGATAGACCGTAGGAACAAGCATTTCAAGAGGACTGTAATGTTCTATAGAGATCTAGCAGACTACTTCGAAGCCAAAGGGTTATCCAAGAGGGCCGAGTCTATCAGGAATATAGTAAGGCAAATGGAGGTGGAACAATCTGAGCGGAGCGCGGCTCTGTGGGTAATACTCGTGCTCATTATCAACATACTCGTATACTATGTGTTCCACTTCCTGACCAAGGACTTCTACATTCACAGCAGGAGAGAAGCATACATCTGGGATGAAGCATCAAAGGCCATGGAGGAATTGGGGCATCCGCTAATGTATAGGAGCATGTATACCATACCGGATAGGAACACGGTACTATACTTCGTGCTCTCACTATTAACACTGGGCTTATTCAACATTTACTGGGTCTACGTTATAACGAACGACCCCAACGAGCATTTCAAGGAGCACCGCCGGTTCGAGGATGAACTCATCGATAAGATCGAGAAACTCGAGGAGTCCACTGTTTAAACCTCATACATATGAAGCCCTCTTTTCCACTGCATTTTTCCGGCTCCTCCCTAACAGCTTTGCTCTGAGGAGGAAACCTTAGAACCCCTAGACAGCTGTCCATGTAGAAGCCGTGGATATTCATATAGCTTTCAACTTCCTGTTGTGTATAGAACTTCGCAACGCTATAGAATGGATGTCCATTCATTCCTAGCTCTATATAATACTTACCCCATTGAGAGTCCCTCGGAACTATACAGATTATAAGCGATCCATCCGAGCGGACTATCCTGGCTGACTCTTCTAAGGCCCTGTAGGGGTCATCCACAAAGCATAGGGTCACTATCATTAGAACGGTTTGAAAATCACGTGACTTTAAGGGGAGTTGTTCAGCGTATCCTTGTATTACCTCTATCCCCCTCTGTCTTGCCTTCTTGAGCATCCCTATGCTGGGATCCACGCCGTGAGAGCACTTTATTTTAGACGAGAACCATCCTGTTCCAACTCCGATTTCTATGCACGGGTCTTTCTTTTTGGGGAGGAGTTTCTTCACGGTTTCCAGTTCGTTACTCGCTAGAATAGGATTCCGGTTGAACCAGTTGTCGTATCTATCACTGTGTTCATCGAAGACTCTGACTGTTTTCATTGACTGGTACCTGCTTTGGAAATACTATCCTCACCTGTAAAATAGGATTTGGCTTATGCATGCTAGGCTAGGAGTCCTTCAGCCACTTTATTCATATGTATCCTTCCCTCCGCGTCTGTATAGCCTAGATCCGCGTCTAGAAGCACCTGTATAGCTCTTTCTATAAAGGGACTCCAGTCCCGGTTGGCTGAGTACAGATTCATGCATTTATGGTACTTTGCTATTATCGCTTCATGTATTTCTCTAGGCTGAACTCCCATGGGTTCCCTGCTGGATATCTCTCTTAGAACCTCTATTATCATCTCGTTGTTAGGGTCTAGTATGCAGTTACTCAAATCCGACCCCTCGACCCTATATTTATGACTGGATGGTTGTTTGAGTGGTTTCTCCCGATACTACGTGAGTATGCCCAGGGTATTTCTCCGTGTATTACTTTATTACACGATTGTTAGGTAAGGTTGGGTTGAATAGGCTTTTATACGAGAGAGACAGGGAATTTATATATGCAAATCCCTTATGGGGTGAAAAATATGTCACAACAACAGTATATTCGTGCACCCAAAGGCCTGGCAGGAGTCATCGTTGACCAGACACAGTTGAGCGGTGTAGATCCCACTGGACAAGCAACCATATACAGGGGATACACGATAGACGACATAGGAGAACACGCAAGCTTCTACGAGGCCGCTCATCTATTCCTCTATGGGCACCTCCCATGCGAGGACGAGCTTAAGGAGATTAAGAAGAAGATCGACTACGAGAGAGGTAATATACCGGAGAAGCTGTTCGACGCCCTCAAACTTTCCCCAGTAACTCACCCGATGTACTATGGTGCGTACG
>JALUZI010000011.1 GCA_027012045.1 Desulfurococcales archaeon | reverse complement strand
TACATGGGAATACATCCACTACTAGGCCAGTTCATAGGTATACTACTTGGCTTCACCGCCAACTACCTCCTCAGCTCAAGGGTGATCTGGCTTGAACAGCACTGAGGCAGACAATAGAGAAGAAGAACTTAAAGAGATAGAGGAGGAAATAAAGAGCTGCAAGAAATGCGTTCTACATAAGTACAGGACCAATCCTGTTCCAGGGGAAGGCCCTGCAACGGCTAAAGTGATGTTTATTGGAGAAGCCCCAGGCAGAAACGAGGATCTACAAGGCAGGCCTTTCGTGGGTAGAGCCGGAGAACTCCTTGATTACTTAATGAACCTAGCCGGGTTAGATAGAAGCAAGGTCTTCATTACAAACGTCGTAAAGTGCCGTCCCCCGAATAACAGGGATCCGAGGCCTGAGGAGATTTCTGCTTGTCTACCTTATCTCCGTAGGCAGATAGCGGTAATCAAGCCAAAACTCATTGTTTGCCTCGGAAGATTCGCTGGGAGCACGATCTTTAAACTCGCTCGCCTCAAATGGAATGGTATGTACAGGCTTCACGGCCGTGTATTTGAGTCAACAGTCGAAGGAGTCCCGGTTAAAATAGTCGCCACTTTCCACCCAGCGTCTGCTTTCTACCGTAAGGAGGTCAGGGATCTAATTGAAAGAGATTTCAAGGAAGTAATAGGGAGGCTTGTAAAGGAATTAAATGAGGGGGAGAAGGGGAGAAAGACTCTTCTAGATTTCATGGATTAGCCGAAGGCTCTCTTAGGTGTTTCCTTATGCTGTACAGGGAGGCTATGTAGCCGATGGAGATTCCTAGTAGGATCATCGAAGTCATGTATAAAGCTAGGGATTGCCGGGATATCTGGGGGTGGCTGGCAATGGTTTCATTAGTGGCTCTTCCTAAGTGTTGTGTAGAGTACGAAACTAGTATCCAGAATATTGATGAGGAGACGCCGTATGAGGTTATTCCTTGAGCTGTCTCTAAGTCTCCTAGTTTAAGTAATTCTTTTCCATACTCAATGTAGTCCATGGTGAGTATGGAGGGGTAGCCTGAAGTAACAGCTCTTAGTTCCAGTAGGCTGGCTGTTATCTCAAGCTCCCGTGTATAACTTTCTACGCCTTGCATATAGTAGAGGCTCTGGGATAGAGCGGTGTCTATCATTCCTGTGAATCTTGAAAGCGAGTTGGCCATTACTTCCATGGATAATCCGAAGGCGATGGAGTCTTGTCCCTTTAACCAATAGTCGTCTGCGAGGCTTAGAAGGTTCGAGTCTCTATTCAGATCATTTATCAGTATTTTCTTTACTTCACTGTTGATCTTAGCCTCGTTGATAAGGGACATCTGGTAGTCCATCGTTATTCTCGCATAGTCTATGTACGCTCTTAGTGCAGCGTGAACATTCTCTTTTGATATTAGAGGAGGGAACTTGTTTAACTCCACTGCAAGCTTGGCCCAGTGGGAAACACTGGTTAAACGGGCTTTTATATAACCCAGATTCCAAGCCTCCAGAGAATAATCTGTAGAGCTGGCAGAACCCTGTAAACGCTGTAGAGTCATATTGGCTTCCGCTAATCTTGACGCAGCTATGGATTTAAGCTCGAAGCCCCATAGTGTTCTACCATCGATACTGTTTACCAAGCTTGATAGGTGTGATAGAGTGTTCATAGCATTCCTGATTTCATGCTGTATGTTGGAGGTATTGGTTTTAAGCAGATATAACTCATGGAACGCTGTTGCGTTTACGAGAGCTCTGAAAGCTAGGCTGGCCGCTGAGTAGGGGTAGATATTCCCGTTTCTAATAGTTTGATTCGTGTTGTTTAGAAGCGAGAGAGCGTTTATATACTTGTCTCTATGGGTTTCCCTGAATGATTGTGGGACGCTTGTTAGATTATTATAGGCCATACGTATCATTTCCAGTGCATCTTTCATCGTCTGAGATTCATATATCCTAGGTATTATATTTCTAATCGAGATAGAACTCAATCCTGACGTGTTGTTAAGCCCGTATCCAAAAATACTAGATGCATTAAATATTCCTGTAACAAAAACCGTGTTCTTCCGGCTTGTCCTGTTAACATCCCCGATATTCGCTAGGGGGAGAACCAGTTTATACCCTGAAGATTCTGCTGCTTTCAACTTATATGGAACACCGCCGATAGGTACTGACGTGAAATCAGGGCTTATGGCCCCAGTTATAACATGGTTCAACCCTATATTGAACCCTTTCAGTATTAGATAAGTAGTAAGGGCTATCCCAAAACTCGCACTTGGACCTTCAACAGAGTCTTTCGTGTGGAAGACAATTCTAGAATTCAGATCCCTCCAGTCAACGCCAGCCGCCATACATGCTATGTAAAATGCAAGTTTACTGCTCGTCTGTGTTGAAGACGAAACCTTTCCTCCGGCTTCAACACTCACATCACCGCTACCTTTGCTAATGGATATTGTAACATTGATCAATTCACCGGAATGGTCTTTTACTGCAGGAGCTATGAACCATCCGGTGCGCGCTGATCCTGTTTCCCCATAAGACAGAGTGGTACTCGAGGCTAACTGAGACAGTAGAACCAGTGTGACCAAGATCAGTGGTAAAATACCTTTCGGCTGTGGCAATACTATATCCCCATCCAAACCCGCTGAATTATCAGGTTGGTACTAAAGCTTCTTTATATAAACAGTAACGTATAAACATTCCTTAGACGGAAAAGAGGTGTGTATCATGTCGCAAGCACCTTCGAAGGGAACAAAGGATTTCAAACTGGTAACGTTCAAGGTAGTCACATTAGACCAGGTACTGAAAAATGAGAGGCTAATGACACTGCTGTACCTTATATCGAAGTTCAAGGAGCTCAATGAAAAAACAGTGTACCATCTCGTGCATGAGGTTCAGGAGAAGGGGTTGAACCTAGGCTACAACTTCTTCATAGTTGGTGGACACCCGAATAGTAAGCAACTCAAGGATGATCTGGTGGCATTGATGTATGTGGACCTAATAGAAGCGGATCCGCGCACCAAGAAGCTCCGCCTCACCGGTCAAGGTTTAGATGTAATAGAGAAATACTCAAGTGAGATGAGTCCTGATAAGAAATCTCTAATAGACAATATCGTTGAAGAGGTCAAGAAGAAGATCTTGGTATTAGATAATGAGGTTGATTTAGAGCTAGCCTTGAAAAAAGGTAGGAGGAGGGGGCGTAGGTTTTAACCGGTGAACCAGAGCTGTACCCACTGCTAGGGAAGTTTCGTTTCCCCGTTTTTTTCTCCGACAAGAAAAGCATAATAACCAGCTTCTTAGAGAAGGTGATTCATCATTACTTAACGACAGGGGTAAAGGTCAGCTTAATCGCCCCTCCCTCATATAATTTCTCCCTGAGGCAAGGAGTAAGAATCTATAATGTACTGGATATCTTTGATCAAACACAGAAATTACTTGGAACAGTCGGTGAGAAAAGCCTTCTCGTTAATACAGATGTAACTTATTTCTATCGAGAGAATCCCTTAGACCAGATTATGTCAAGGCTTACAGTTCTACAACTAGGCCTTATGAGAGTCCATGCAGACAAGTACGCATCTATAGGCACAGTCGAGGAAGCCTCGTCTCCCCATGGGATTTCCGGGTTTAGCTACGTATCCTTTTATGCCGACTGCATATGCAGGGTTTCTAGGTCTAACAGTGGGGAAGACTTTATTGTCGACAACATATACACGAGTAGCCACTGGAGCGCTGAGAAGCTATTGGTTACGTTCACCAGAGACGGTGGGATGAAATGGACGTTGCTGAAGTAACAAGGAACTATCTCTATCTTTTCATAGTGTTCCTACCGGCAATGGTCGCAAACGGGTCTCCAGTAGTTTTCAAAGGCAAGAACCCTCTTGATATGGGGAAAAACTTCATTGACGGATATAGAATTTTGGGTGATGGCAAAACTGTAGAAGGATTCATTGTAGGTGTACTGGCTGGAACGATATTCGGGGTTATTGAAGCTGCTGTAGCATGGGATACGAGATATATTGCCATAGGTTTCCTCGGGGGTTTAGGTGCGATGTTAGGGGATGTTACTGGCTCTTTTATAAAGAGAAGGCTCGGATATAAGCGAGGCCAACCTGTACTATTTTTGGATCAACTTGATTTTGCTTTATGTACAACGGTATTCTACTATTTATATGATATAGAAATGAATCCCATCAGCCTCCTATTGATCTACGTAACCATATTTCTGCTTCATATACTCACAAACCGACTGGCGCATAAAACGGGTCTAAAGAATGTCCCTTACTAACATTGCCTACAATTAACTGTTAACATTAACTTATTTATCGCAAGTCAGCCTTGTTGTACTATTAAGGGTGTAGATAATGCCGTTAAAACCGAGGAAACCACTGCCATCTGTAGGAGAACTTGTTGTCGGCACTATTACTGACATAAAAGACTACGGAGCATATCTCCAGTTAGACGAGTACGGCAACCTACCAGCATTCCTTCCATGGAGCGAGATCGGCGCCCGGCTAATGAGGAACTTCCATAACCTATATCATGTAGGAGACAAGGTTGTGGTCAAAGTCATCCGTG
>JALUZI010000009.1 GCA_027012045.1 Desulfurococcales archaeon | reverse complement strand
CAAAGAAGCTGGCAGAAGACTATGGTGTACCGCTCGTACTAGATATTAGCAGGTTCGCCGAGAACGCGTTCCTCATAAAAGAGCGACACCCGAATTACAGGGATAAAAGCATACCTGAGATCGTGAAGGAGACCATGTCTTATGCAGACCACGTTATAATGAGCGCCAAGAAAGACGGGCTGGCCAATATAGGCGGGTTCATAGCGACGAGGAGCGAGGACCTCTACAACAGGCTCACAGCCAGAGTGGTCCTCGAGGAAGGATTCATCACATACGGTGGCCTCGCAGGTAGGGATCTAGACGCTATTGCGGCCGGCCTCAGGGAAGTAGTTGACGAGGACTACCTGAGGTCGCGTGTGAGCCAGGTTGCTTACCTGCATAAGAGGCTGCTGGAGGAAGGAGTTCCAGTAGTCAGCCCTCCGGGAGGCCACGCGGTCTACATCGATGCTCTAGAGATGCTTCCACACATTAAAAGAGAGAACTTCCCGGCAGACGCTCTCGCAGCCCACTTGTATCTTGAAAGCGGCGTTAGAGGAGTAGGCCTAGGCGCTCTTGCCTTCGCGAGGGAGACGGATTCAGGCATCGTGTACCCGGAGAACGAGTTCCTCAGGCTGGCTGTTCCGAGGAGAGTATACACCGTTAGCCACCTTGAATACGTGGCAGAGTCACTGGGGAAGATAGCTCGGGAGCCGGAGAAGGTTAAGGGTCTTAAGATAGTGTGGGAGCCTCCCATTAAGGGTATAAGGCATTTCCTGGCCAGGCTTGAGCCTGTGTCATGATTCACAAATATTTCTTTAGTATACTTGCTATTAGGGGAGCGTAGTTCCAGTCTCCCGCGAAGACTACTAGGACTCCGTCAACCAGGTCCGAGCTGTATATCGACTGGAAAAGCTTATCGAACGCTTCTACAGGATCACCCGTAAACCCGGGTTCTACGTGGAAGTGTTTTCTAACAACCCCGGCGTCCCACTCGTTCCTGATAAGCATCAAGCTAGCCACCACAGGGATATCGGCAATGAGAGCCTCCTCCCTAGCCCGCTTGATCTTAGATAGTGTTCCTTCCGAGAAGATGGGCTGGGTTACGATGAACTCCATTCCAGCCCGCCTTTTCGCTTTAAGCCTCCTGACCTCTGTATCCATTAG
>JALUZI010000008.1 GCA_027012045.1 Desulfurococcales archaeon | reverse complement strand
GAGGAGGCTCTGAATAACCCTGATATACTCACGGTTAACGTAGAACCCTTGAACGGTTCGATAGCCATTACACTGAGCTATAATGGGAGTGTCAAGCTGAGAGATGTTAACCTAACACTTTCACTGGAGACTCCTAGCGGGCTGGTCAATAAGTCCGCTAGCACCAGTGAGTTGTCCAGAGGCGGGAACCTCACCATTGTTATAGGGGAGGACGAGCTGAGGAGTCTAGGTAATGTTAGGCTGGCCGAGTTGAAGTTGGATGGCAAGGTCAGTGGAATCTACCCGTTCGAGATCACCTATGAGCCAGGTGGAGGTGGATAGCCTTTGAGTACTGGTGAGGTACCAGTCTCCAAGAGGGTCATATGGGCTGTGGGGAACGGCGTCCTAGGAATGATTTACTATGTAGCCATCTACCTGTACATCATACCGGTAGTGTTCAACTACTTGGCCCAACAGGTGTCCTCGGGGTTCCCCGAGCTCACAACAGGGCAGCTCGCCGGGTTCGCCCTGTTCTTCCTAGGGCTTTCAAGCGCGGCTGCAGGGCTCCGTGGAACGATCTACAACCCCATACTAAGAGCTGTCTCAAACCTCTTCGGCTTCTTCATCCTCGTATACTATATGAACGGGGGAGAACTCTCAGGCACGGTCGCGGTTGAAGGAGCTAGAATAGGCTTATTCATAAACCTGTCACCGATAATATACCTCGTATTCGCGTTCATCACAGTACCAGGAATAATAATCCCGTTCTACGACTACTACACACGGGAGATCCCGGAGACCTAGAGCGGATCGGATAACCCTTTATACCTCCGGCGCCAATACAGGATCCACGGACAGGGAAACGGTGATAAGAATTTGACAGCTCCACTCAGGAGGCTAGTGCTAGACGTTCTCAAACCGATAAAAGGCCCGACCATTATAGACGTGGCCGAGGAACTCGCGAACCTCGACGGGGTAGACGGTGTGAACATAACCGTCACAGAGATCGACGTTGAAACCATCACCATCACAATGGTGATAGAAGGCTCAAACATCAAGTTCAGCGAGGTCGAGAAGAAGCTCGAGGAGCTAGGCTGTGTAATCCACAGCATAGACCAGGTAGTGGCTGGAAAGAAGTATGTCGAGCTACCGCTCCTCGAGGAGGACTAGCTGCACAGAGGAACAAAGGGTTAGGGCTCTAGCTGTTGCCCTGATATTAGAGGGAAAAGCTGAGGAAGCCATTAGGATCCTCTCCAAGCACTACAAGATACCTGCCCCAAAGATCATTATTGGAGCCCGGGGTAGATACGATATCTACGGGTGCTACGATCCCAGGAGAAGGGAGATCTGCCTGAGAGACAGCGACATATATGTGAACCCGTTCGTCGTGCTACACGAGTTCTACCACCACCTCAGGAGCGTCCAGGGGAGGCATAGGGGTGTAGAGAAATACGCTGACAAATACGCGGTCGACTCAATAAACTATTACAGGGAGGGATGCCATCTAGCAGGCAAATAATGCTTATAGATATATGGTTAGCTATGGAAACCCGGGGTAGGAGAAGGAGATGGCCAGGCTCACAAGGATCCTCTTAGGGGACAAGGGTATAGCGCTCCTAGTGGTTGCAGGAGTTTTCATAGTTTTCGCCCTGACAGCTGCACCCGTATCTATATACAAGCCTTCAGACCAGCTCCTGAAGGAGTACCTGAACTCTCCGCCTTGGAACCTCGCGGTTTACCCGCCTGATCACCCTGTAGGCGCTTCCTCCTACGGGTCATTCATACACACTACGGAGCCAGTGTCAACGGAGAGGCTTGTGAGGGATTTGAACAGTAATTTACAGGAGGCACTCACCAGTAGCTCCCTAAGAGAATCCAAGCTTTACATAGCGTCGACAGCCGGGGTCTTCAGGATACCCGCGGGCGACAGGCTTCCACAGCCTGTGATAATAGTTGTCTTCTACTATAAGTCTCCGCTCATAAATGGAACATACCTATATACCGCGTATTCAGGAACGATGAACTCCAAGGGCATCCTTGGATATGCAGGCTTAAGAGATGCGGGAACTATAGATTTCTCCAAAGAGAAGTACCGGGTTTTCAGCGACTTAACCTCTGAGTATTGCGTTGTGGGAGGCCTCGGCGAGGTTGTAAGCATTCTGCAAAACCCGGGTAAGCCTATGGAGACTAAAGGTGAGTTCAGCGGCCATATTGGTGAGGAGGGAGGGATGCAGGAGCTACAGTCCTCCTGCACCTCCAACCCCTTCACCGTGCTCGTATACACGGACAGTCATAGTGTGCTGGAAAACATTGCAGGACACCTGGACAGAGCTTGGATCGGCCTCGAAGCCTACGACCCTGGCTCGTGGGGGGCTACAAGATATGTCTTACTAGTGAAATACGATTTCTCAAGCATTAAGCTTAACCCGGTCTCCCCTAACAGTGTGAAAAACACTTTGAGTTCAATTGCGAGCAGGTACAATGCACATGTATCTCCTGGAGTGTGGAGCGCGATCCTCGACTACTCCAGTATAGTTCAAAGCTTCCAGATGGCAACAGCTGTGGTTTTCCTGATATTCGTGCTCGGAGTCTTCATTGTCGTCCCGGCGACAAGTAGTGCGATGACGACTGGTATAAGGCGGGTGCTTTACCTGCTGAGGATACGCGGGTTGAAGCACAAGGTTCTAAGGAGGAGCCTCCTCTACGCCTCTCTCATAGCTGTAGGCGCTGGGTTGATCCTAGGGTACCTAGCTGTCACAGGGCTGATATACCTGTGGATCCCAGGTTACTTCAGCCTGGCTGTTGACTCTGTTATACTAGACAAGTTCACATTCATCTCTGTCATAGTATCCGGTTTAATAGCAGGCTTATTGTACTGGAGGAGCTTCACTCGAAGCCTTAGGCTTGAGAAGCTGGAATATTCCCCGGCCGGCGAACCCAGGGAGAGGGGGGCCAGGCTTGCATGGCTACTCCTCGCGTTATCCTTATACCACATCGCCCGGGGCTTCCTCGGGTGGAGCGCTATCAGGGAGCTCCAGTACTCGAGTGGTTACAGTATGCTCGTCCTAGTGGTACTGGTTATCCTGGGTATAATCGAGCTGCTTACCACGGTGTTTACACCTGTAATGCTCTCCTACAGCATATCGGTTCTTGTGATGAAGTACCTCGATATACTCGTGTCAGCGGTATCTGCCAGCAGGAGGTTCCTCGGCGAACTAGTAAACATAGCCTCAGGCGTTGGAAGACTAATAACTCCCGCGCTGGTAGGCCTGTCAACAATACTGGTGTTCAGCCTAACCATACTACATCCGGCTCTGAGCCTAGCGCCAATGGTTAACAGTGCCGCCCTCCATGCAGCCGAGTACGATTTAGGGGCTGATTACGTCGTGGTTAAGTCCCTAGCCTTGAATTGGAATACTAGTCTAGCCGGTATTGCCAGGAACGCTACAGAGGAATGTCCCACGTGCGGGTTCCTGGTAGTGTTGAACTATAGGCCCCTCCCATTCACAGATATACTGTTAAGCCGTCGTGGGGAAGCTGGTTTCAACACACTATACCCTCAAACGTTCATTGTAGCCGTCAATCCTAGTGTTCTAAAGAGTATTGCATACGGGGTTGACAGGGCTAACACTGCCTCCGGGAGGACGCTGGGAGATATCCTGGATGATCTATCCGTTAATATGACGTCTATACTGGTAACACCGGCCCAATCCCAGTACAGCTTCCACAGAGCGGTTAAGGAATTATCGTCCAGCGGTGGAGTCATAAGTACGGACCTATGCGTACAGTCGGACATAAACCTGTCAAGTAGGGCATGCAGGGAAATCAGGATTACGGATGTAACTAGGGGTATGCCAGGGCAGGGCCTACTGGACACAGGCTCGTCCCTCCTGACAGGGCCTTGGATGCTAGGCTTCATAGACCAGTGGACCAGTAAACAGGGACCGGTCAACCTGAGCAACTTACCGTTCTCTATACCGAATATCGGGGGAGGCAGCGGGGTCTATCTCATAGTTCTATCCGACAAACCCGTTAAACAAGAACTCCCAGGCGCCACTATATTGTCGGCGAGCATAGAGAACATAACGGGCAGTAAGGACTATAGGCTTTGGAAGGAGAGCGCCATGGTCGGCCTGGGAGCCCCCTCGCTCGAGGCGACCGGGCTGATACTCGTCGGCCTCCTACTGCTCCTCACAGGACTGCTTGCCTATGTCAGTATGAGGAACGTTGACAGGATCTACAGGCTCCTACGTCTACGCGGTATAAACCGGAGGATGACACTTATGACACTGTTCCTGCCATGGCTGTCAATTATACTCGTCATAAGCCTCATCGGGATCCTGTCAGGCCTCGGTATAACCATGATTTACCGAATGTCAATGCAGCCTGGAGGGGAGTTCATGGGGTCCATGGGAGGGCTAAGTAGGTCTATCAGTGGGGTGAAGATAAGCTTGGGAGACGGATATATAGACTGGACTTCAACGCTTGCACCGATTCCGCTTGAAGCTCTTCTCATCCTGGTTGTGTCCGTTATACCCCTCGCTTACTTCGCCAGGATAGTGAGGGGTTCTCCGGTTCAGAATATGAGGGAGGTATAGCCGTATGAGTGTGAT
>JALUZI010000007.1 GCA_027012045.1 Desulfurococcales archaeon | reverse complement strand
GGTTTTCCCCGGAATATTCCTGATAATAACAGTTCTTGGGTTCAACCTCATGGGCGACGGGCTCAACGATGTCCTAAACCCCAAGATAAAGGATTGAGGTGAACAATGATGACTCTACTAGAAGTAGCAGGCCTAAGCGTCATATATCACACTGACGAAGGGACGGTATACGCTCTGGACAAGATTGACCTGGCCGTTGGGAAAGGAGAGATAGTAAGCGTTGTAGGCGAGTCCGGCTCGGGGAAAAGCACACTCGCTAACACAGTGATTAAACTGCTCCCACCGTACGCCAAGGTCACGGAGGGGAGAGTACTATTCGAAGGCAAAGACATCCTATCCTTGAGCGAGGAAGACATGAGGAGCATAAGGGGAAACAGGATAAGCATGATATTCCAAGAGCCAAACATAGCGCTCAACCCACTCTTCAAAATCAAGGAATTCATGACGGATGTCTACCTAGCCCACCACCCGGAAGCCTCGAGAGAAGAAGCCCTATCCAGATCCCTCGAAATGCTCAGGGAAGCAAGAGTCCCAACCCCTGAAGACGTCTTGGAACGCTACCCACATGAGCTGTCCGGAGGCATGAAGCAGAGGGTACTAATAGCGACAAGCCTCCTCAACAGCCCCGACCTGCTAATAGCGGACGAGCCAACCTCAGCACTAGACGTCTCAGTGCAGGCCCAGATAATATCCCTCCTAAAGAGACTCCAGAGAGAGAAAAACATGTCTGTAATCTTCATCACACACGACCTTGCCGTGGCAGCCCAGATAGCGGATAGAATAGTTGTGATGTACGCCGGCCACGTACTGGAGGAGGGCAGTGTAGACGAGGTCTTCCAAAAACCACTCCACCCATACACGGAGATGCTCATGAAGTCGGTACCAAAAATAGGAGCAGAGAAAATCGAGTCCCCGCCAGGCTCTATACCAGACCTCCGGAGAAGAATAGAGCAGTGCCCCTTCATGGACAGGTGCCCCAAAGCCTTCGGCAAGTGCAGAGAGAAACCCCCGCTTATCGCGCTAGGCGATAGAAAAGTAGCTTGCTGGCTCTACAATGAGGGGTGACATGTGTTGAGTGAGATAATACTTGAAGTAGAGAACCTAAGGAAATACTTCCCCATAAAAACAGGGTTCAAACAAGTAAGATACCTGAAAGCCGTCGACAACGTCAGCTTCACCCTGGCCCGGGGAGAAACCCTGGGCGTGATAGGTGAAAGCGGCAGCGGCAAAACAACACTGGGAAAAACAGTTATCAGGCTATACAAGCCTACGGGCGGTAAAATACTCTTCAACGGGGAGGACATAGCTCCCCTGCCTAGAAAGGCGCTTAAAAAGTATAGGAAGAAGATGCAGATAGTCTACCAGGACCCCTACTCCAGTCTGAATCCGAGGATGAGGATACGGGACATAATAGGGAGACCCATGAAAATCCACGGTCTAGCGAGTACGAGGGAAGAAATAACCAGCCGGGTGAAACAGCTCCTGGAGGAGGTGGGTCTACCGTCTGAAGTAATGCACAGATTCCCCCACGAACTATCCGGGGGGCAAAGGCAGAGAATAGCCATAGCGAGAGCACTCGCCACAGAGCCGGAGCTAATAGTGCTGGACGAGCCCACGTCGGCCCTGGACGTGTCTATACAAGCCCAAATACTGAACCTGCTAAAGGAGATACAGAGGAAGAGGAACACAGCCTACATATTCATAAGCCACGACATAGCCGTAGTAAGCTACATGAGCGATAGAATAGCCGTAATGTACATGGGAGTCTTCGTAGAAACAGGCCCCACCAGGGAAGTCATAGGAGAACCCATGCACCCATACACTAAAATGCTCATAAGCGTAGTTCCAGAACCCGATCCAACCAAGAAAATAAGGGTAACCGAAGACCTGGGAGAGCCGCAGCTACCCATAGATCCCCCGCCGATATGCAGGTTCCACGATAGATGCAAGTACAAGCTCCCAGTATGCGATGAAAAAGCCCCGCCCAAAATACCGATAGGTGAATCAGGAAGGACTGTGGCGTGCTGGCTGTATGGAAAAGGAAAAACAGTTGAGAGGAATTAGCCCTATATGGATAGTATAGCTATACTCCTAAGAAGATCAGCAGTGTCCTCGCATTTATCCGTGCTCATCTCCAGTGAGGTCAGAGAGTTGTAGAGCGCTGTACACGTCCCTGGCGCCGATTTCTCGTTACACCATTCCAGGATCCTCTCCTCCGTGGAGCTCCTGATGTCATCCGCCTCCTCCTCCATCTTCTCGACCATCTTAGCCAGCTGTATAGTTTTCTTAGGGTCGCTCCTAACTAGTTTTACAGCCTCAATAATGGTTTCAACAGAATCCCTTGATAGCTCGGCGATTTTCTCCAGCGGGTCCAGGAGACTAGTGGGTAGCTCGCATTCCATCCGGCACACTAGGAGTATCCTCCTCGATGCAGATTTCAGGTATGCAGCGATGTCATCCGCGGCTAGCACTACGCGGAGCAGCTCCTCCCTGTCTATAGGGTGGAAGAGACCTGTTGAGAGCTGCTCTATTATACTGTCCTTCACCTTGTCGGCGTTCCTCTCCTCCTCCCTCACCTTACTATAATACTTTTCTACTTCTTCCTTCGACTTCCTCTTAAACGCCTGTACTAGGCTCACCGTCGCCTTGGCTGCCTCATAGATGTGATTAAGGTGTTCCAGCTCCATTGACAGGATCGATTCCTCTCTACGCTTACTTATCCAGGACCACGTGCTAACCAACACGGTCTCCCTCCATTCTAGATTAGGTATAACAAGGTATATATCCCCGCGGCTAGGCCCGCGGCTATGGGGAGCGTAAATATCCAGCCGGCTATTATGATCCCAACCATCTTCCAGTCTATCCCCTTGAACCCTTTCTCCTTTGCAATACCGACACCTATAACGGAGGATACGCTTGCGTGGGTTGTCGATATAGGCATGCCCATGAGAGAGAACACGTAAACTATGCTGGCGTTAGCTAGCTCTGCAGCTGTGCCCGAAACATAGTCTAGCCTGGTTATCTTGAATCCAATAGTCATTATCACCCTGTAACCCCAAAGGAGCGCGCCGGCCATAATGCCGAATCCACCGAGGACTGCTAGGAGGTGCATAGTCTTCTGGTCCGGGACGCCGAATACCGAGGAGACAACTGTCACATAAACACCGGTAGCGTTACCTACGTCGTTAGCCCCGTAGGCGTAGGCGCTGAACGCCATTGTTGCTATAAGCAACACCCTGAAAATTTTAACGGCATCATAATGCTTGGATAGGAAACGGCTTGTCCACAGGAAGAACACGTATAGTATTGATGCCAGTATCATCGCTCCCAAGGGGCTGGTTATCCAGCTCAACACTACCTTGCCTACAACGCTCCAGTCGATTCTAGGCGACACACCTAGGAGGTACCCGTGGATTAGACCTACCCCAACAATAGCACCTACCGTGGAATGCGTTGTAGATACTGGCAATCCTTTTCTTGTGGCTATCGTAACCCATAGCCCTGCACCTAGGGACGCGCTTATAGCCATTATAGGATCTATATCCTTGACCACTCCTTTCCCGAGTGTTTTGATCACATGGTATCCCTGTAGATAGGCTCCGAGGAAGGCGAATATCGTGAATATAATAACAGTCTTCTTGAGGCTGAGCGCGCCCGAGCCTACGACCATGTTTGTAGGATTAGCGGCGTCGTTTCCCCCTAGGTTGAAGGCCATGTAGAATGCTAGTATGAGCCCTATGCCAACTAGGATTTCCGGGTTAATACTATCTATGGCCAAGCTTTCCCTGCCCGGTAACGTTTTGGTGGAGGTAAGTGTTTAGAAAAGTTTTTTCTCACATACAATGTTGTTTAATGCTTTTATTATAGCTTTGGCATTGATGTAAAATATCCACGGCAACCGGTATGGGAGCATGTTATTATTTATATAATAGTAATAATACTCATACCTTCTATGAGCCTCAAGCCTCGTTGAACTCACATCTTATTAAGAGGTGCGTAATACTTGGATTTACCCATAGAATATTACCGTATTAAGATGGTCGAACGAATAAGGCTTCCATCCAGAGAAGAGCGCTATCAGAATATTGTCAATGCAGGCTGGAACGTCTTCCGGTTGAGAAGCAGAGACGTCTTCATAGACCTGCTGACAGACAGCGGCACAGGGTCGATGAGCAAGGAGCAATGGGCCGCGCTCATGATGGGGGACGAGTCCTACGCAGGTGCAGACAGCTGGTACAGGTTCAAAGAAGCAGTTAAGGACGTACTGGGGTTTGACTATGTGTTGCCCGTTCATCAGGGAAGGGCGGCTGAGAGAATACTCTATACCACGCTTCTCGACCTCAAGAAACCCGCGGACACTGTTCCCGCGAATACTCACTTCGACACCGGCAAAGCAGTCATAGAGTACTACGGGGCCAAACCCCTAGACCTACCCGTACCTCAGGCCTTAGACTATAAAAGCGGCCACCCGTTCAAAGGCGACATCGACCTGGCCAGGCTAGAGGAGATACTCGGTACAGGTAGAGTGGCATTCGTACTTCTAGTCCTCACCAACAATACAATGGGAGGCCACCCTGTGTCACCAGAGAACATACGGGAAAC
>JALUZI010000006.1 GCA_027012045.1 Desulfurococcales archaeon | reverse complement strand
GCCAAGGTCTCTGATACCTAGGTAATCTGCTATGATTCTAGCGGGTACAATGCCTCCTCTCATTATGCCCACTATGACGTCTGCCCTGTATCTGTCTTTCATTATCTTTGAAGCTATCAGCTCAGAGTATCTGTCTATTTCATTCCAAGTAACGTACTGAAGTTCTATTCCTCCATGACTGATGGGTATAAAAGACACCTCTACCGTTTCTCTAAATGTTTGATTCTTGCTGTAAACCCTGTAGTCCTTACCGTTCACGAAGACTATTATGTCGTGTCTAGGCTCACCGTCTTCCATGTATTTTCCTAGTAATTCGTTATTCGCGAGAATTTCAAGAATACCCTGCAGTGATAGATGATCACTTTCCTGTAACTCTATAGTTATAGAGTCTTTCCCTACCTCATGTTTTAATTGCCCTAATAATCTGACCTTTATGTCCATTGAATCAACCCCTTTTGAGGAGGGAACCTGGGTAGTAGACTGTATATTATAAATAACCTTAGGAGGTATATTACAGGATTACTGCTCTTTCTTCTTAAGTATTTTGACTAGATGCGTTATGTATCCCGCTATTCTATTCCTGACCCTCTTCGACTGATACTCTATTAGCTGGTCTACTATTTTCTTGTTCTCCTCGAAACTGTCCGTGAAAATATCCGGGTACTTCGTTAACAGTTTTCTGGCCGTCCTTTTCACTACTGTAGGTCTGACCTTACCCATCTTATACACCTCAATGTCCGGCTATTGAGTTACATGGTTTTTATTTGTAACTCTGTCTTTCCACGATTGGTTGAACCTATAATAATATGAGAAAACTTTATATAGAAGCCATTTTACATGGTTTTACGTGAAGCACACGTAGGAAGGGGTGACAGAATATGGCTATGGAACCCACTGGAATACCGGTAATTATCCTGAAGGAGGGAACCCAGAGAACAGCTGGTAGAGACGCTCTCCGCGCAAACATAATGGCTGTTAGAGCAATATCAGAAATGCTCAAAACAACCTACGGGCCAAAAGGCATGGATAAAATGCTAGTAGACAGCCTAGGAGATATAACAATAACAAACGACGGAGCAACAATCCTAGACAAAATGGACATCCAGCACCCTGCTGCAAAGATGATAGTCCAAATATCAAAAGGCCAGGACGAGGAGGCTGGAGACGGCACTAAGACTGCAGTCATTCTATCAGGCGAGCTACTAAAACAGGGCGAACTCCTGCTCGACAAAGGCATACACCCTACAGTTATAATATCAGGCTACAAGAAGGCGCTGGAAGAGGCTGTCAAGACCATAGATGAAATATCCGAGAAAATCGACATTAACGACGACGAAAAGCTACTCCTGATAGCGAAGACGAGCTTGAACAGCAAGGCCGTTCACGGAGCTAGAGAGCACTTGGCTAAGATAGCTGTAGAGGCTGTCAAAAAGGTCGCGGAGAAGAGGGGAGAAGACGGCTATTGGTACGTGGATCTAGACAATATTCAAATAATAAAGAAGCATGGTGGAGGAATACTAGATACAAAGCTCATCCACGGTATAGTTATCGACAAAGAAGTAGTCCACCCAGGCATGCCCAAGAGGGTTGAGAAAGCCAAGATAGCACTGCTAGACGCTCCTCTGGAAATAGAGAAGCCTGAAATAGACGCTGAAATCAGGATAAACGATCCAACACTATTCGACAAGTTCTTTGAGGAAGAAGAGAAGATACTGAAGGAAATGGTTGACAAGATCGCTGCAACCGGTGCTAATGTAGTGATAACACAGAAGGGCATCGACGATGTTGCACAGCACTTCCTAGCCAAGAAGGGTATAATGGCTGTGAGGAGGGTGAAGAGGAGCGACATAGAGAAAATAGCAAGGGCTACTGGCGCTAGGATTGTAAGCAACATCGAAGATCTGAAACCAGAGGACCTCGGTGAGGCCGAGCTCGTTGAGGAGAGGAAGGTTGGAGACGATAAGATGATATTCATAGAGGGTGCGAAGAACCCGAAGAGCGTCACAATACTCATTAGAGCGGGACTTGAGAGAATGGTGGAAGAGGCAGACAGGGCGATACATGATGCTCTAAGCGCAGTAGCAGACGCTATTAGGGATGGGAAGATTGTCGCAGGAGCGGGAGCCACTGAGACTGAGATAGCTAAGAGGCTAAGGGAGCTAGCACCAAGAATAGGAGGTAAAGAGCAGCTTGCTATAGAGTACTTTGCAAAAGCCGTTGAGACATTACCGGCAGTGCTTGCCGAGAACGCTGGCCTAGACCCCATAGAAACACTAATGAAGCTGAGGGCAGCCCACGAAGATCCAAGCAAGAAATTCTACGGAATAGACATTACAACTGGAGACATAGTAGATGTAGCTAGCAAAGGTATAATAGAGCCCGCTAGAATAAAAGCCAATGCTCTAAAAGCCGCCACAGAAGCTGCTACAATGATTCTCAGAATAGACGATGTAATAGCGGCTAGCAGGACAAAGGAGGAAGAGAGCAAGAAACCTGAAGAGTCCGGTGGAGAAGAAGACTGAACTCACTCAATTTCATCTTCACACATAACACCATTATTTTAAGGCACGCTAAGCGTGATATCAAACAATTCTCCTTCTTGTTTTTAAATCCACAAAAATCATTGGTTAATCTGGAAACCGCGGGATGCAGTGTTGGAGAAAATAATTATAGTCACTGGAACACCTGGAACGGGGAAAACATCTGTCTCTAAAAGACTTTCAAAAGATTTGCATTGCATCTATATCAATACTTCAGAACTCGCGTTAAAACACGGAGCCGTACACAAAGATCCTACTGGAAGAGACACCACAGTCATTAAGGAAGAAGTGTTAATTAGAGAGATAAGACAAGTTGTTAACAATAGCCTGGGCAAATGTGTTGTTATAGATAGTCACTACCCGGGCATCCTTGAATTCCTGAAGAAATACGATCCACTAGTAATAGTTTTGAGAACAATCCCTGAAACACTCATTGAACGCCTAGAAGAGAGGGGATGGGGTAGAAACAAAGTTCTAGAGAACGCTGAAGCTGAACTATTGGGTATAGTAGATCAAGAGGCGCGTAGCGTGTTTTCTAGAGTTTATTCCATCGATACTACTGGAAAATCGGTGGATGAAACCTTGAAGATCATTTACAGATTAATTGAAGATCCATATAGAATAGGTGGAAAGCTCGAAGAACCTATAGATTGGCTGGAAAAACTGGATTACGTGGTATTAAGGTAAGTCTATTTTCACTAGAATTGGACTCCTATAAATATTGGATTGAATTATAGCTTCGCCCTTATCTAGCTTATCAAGCAATTGCAGATACTCCTCGTCTAGACTCATCGAGTTAGCTATAACTTGTTTGTCAGCACCCGACCGAATTGCATGAACGATTTTAGTATTAAGGTTTGCAAGCACTTCCCTAGGCATTATTGATGGATTCTGGGTCACTAAAATCACTCCAAGACCAAATTTTCTACCTTCAATTATAATGTTCGATACCAACTCGGAGTTCAGAGTCCCTATAAGGTTCTGCGCCTCTTCCAATACTAGGAGAACCTTAGACCTCGACTCTCTAACCCAGTAATATATGTTAGATATAACGGCATACGCTATTAGACGCCTTAGCGTTGCATGTTTAATCTTAAACATGTCGAAAACCATAACCAGCTCCTTACCCGTATCTCTGAGAAATTCATCTAGGTTCCCACAAGGATCCGAGAGTACTTTCGAGTACTTGGACTGGTATAACACGTAGAGTTTGCGGAGTATTGCATGCCTTATCTCTCTAGACCAGTAGCCATCATTTATAGAATTCTCTAGTGCGTCCATCAGTTCTTTAAGATTCCTCGGTCGGTATTTATTGATCAACCTTGATAGAGTAACTGACTGGGGATCCGTTAACGAGAGAGCCTCAGATAAGACCTCGGAAATACCTTCCACTCCCATTTTCGTGTAACAGAAGAATCCTAGTTCTATTTGAGAGGTATCAAAATCTATTACCCTATAGTTGGAGAACCCCATTCTTCTCAGTAGCCTAGGATACTCTGAGTGCCAGTCGATTATAACGATCTTTATTCCATCTGGGCCAACTATTTCTGGCAGCTTTGAAACTATCAGTGCAGATGTCGTGGATTTACCTGAACCTGTTGAGCCAAATATCCCTACTCTACCCATAATGTCCTCTATCGATAAATGAACCTCGAATGGTTCCCTGCTACTAATAGAGTGCCCTATCTTAATCGTTTTTCCCACAGAGTTGTCTGTCGCTACGATATTATCTGGATCAGGGTCAACTGGATAGGAATAGTATTGGGGTATAACAAGATCACTGGTACTCTGAAATACAAAATCCCATAATTTCCCTTTTACAGATCCAGCGTTAACCAGTCTTTCTAGTATACGGATCTCGTCTTCCTTTAAACTGACATTAAGAAAGTTCAAGTGAAACCCACTGCATGTAGCGCTTAATGCTGTCTTGATTACTTCTTTCTCTACATCAACCTTCGGCTTCTCGCCTCGGAGCAATATCTTCACAGAAGATCTCTGCCCTGGGGCAGAGGAAGCTATAAAATAGTAGTCTACGTGGGATGAAACCATTCTTTCCCTGATTACATTCCTCACACATTGCCATGACTCCTTTCTTACTTTTAGCTCTAAGAGAATGGTGTCTTTGGATACAACAGTGTTAGACTGGTGTAATCTAGTAAATATTCCCCTGGGAAACAGGAGGAATAAGAATAGTAGTATGAGGGAAAAGGAAAAATAAGCTAGAATCTTAAGATTGGGGCCGGTGAGAACGTAAAGGATTATATTGATGCTTAGAATTACTCCTAGACTGCCAGTTATAAGTCTGCGGGCATCCATTTGATTCCCATTAGAACTTTAGTCTTTAGATAATAGGGGGAGTGGGACATATGTATTCATGTTTTGATACATAAATAAAACTCTTCGGGGCGCGTATTGATTATTTCATCCGGGTTCACTATTTTGAAGATGAACCCCCCTATCGAGTAAATCAAACTGTTGTTTTCAACACTTACTAGCTTTGCTTTTCCACAGAAAGAATATTCGTCCAGAGAGTCCGGTTTATCGTCCATGAATGATACCACTATTTTCCTTCCAGGGCCTAGGTACATTACATCTTCAAGCATGTCAAACTGAATTAAGGCCTCTTTGGATGATACTGGTTTACATTTATAAATACGAGTTCTAGGAAGCTCGGATTTCTCCACTTTCGAAGAGATCTTGCACTCGGACTCATATATAGTAGCCATATTCTCCACCCTAGTATTCGGTTAACTACAACCCGCCTTTAAAACAATATTTAAGGGAACCAGTAATACTTATCACAACCTGATACGATGGGTGGTTATGTATGAGCGTGATTGACGCCCAGAGGAAGCTTGTCACAAAGTTAAACACACTTCTAGGAAGGAAGATTAGCGTAAGACTAGTCAACGGACAAATGTACACTGGGACACTAGAGGGTTTCGATCACCCACACTTCAACCTGCTGATCACCAATGCAACCGACAAGGAAGGCAACTCGTTCTCTTCCGTCATCATAAGGGGGGAAGTGGTCGCTGAGATAATCGAGGTTGAACAGAAACTGTTCGATCCCGTGGAGTTTAAAGAGTTTCTCATCAAAAAACTGAACCTCAAACCATACGACGTAACAGTAATAGAAGAAGCCGGGTCTGTTGTAGTTTTGAAAAAGATCACGGTGTCCGAGAAGGGTGTTGAAGGAGTAGGACCCATGGTTAATAGCATACACGCGGTTTTCCAAGAGTATATGAAAATGAAAAAGAAGAGCTGAAAAGAGCTTTTTCCTCTAACCACTAGATTTTCCCCTTCTAGGCAAAACCTCCTTGAAAGGGCGGAGAAGTTTTGTTCGAAATAAAACACACGGATCTCGGGGGCAGGATAGGCTTCTTAGAAACCAAGCATGGTAAAATCGAAACACCTGCATTGTTCCCGGTGATCGATGCGTACCGACAGGAACTAGAAATAGAAATTATAAGGAGTCTAGGGTTTAGCCAAGTTATTACCAATTCATACCTCCTCTACAGGAGGTATGGGGCAAAACTGAAATCCGTCCACCAGCTACTTGGTTTCGACGGAGTTGTAATGACTGACTCCGGCGCATACCAAATACTCCAATACGGAAATATAGAAGTCACGCAGGAGACTATTCTAGACTACCAGAAAAAAATAGGTGTAGATATAGGTGTAATACTAGACATACCTACTGGGAACTCCGATTACCCTACTGCCAGAAGAACTGTTGAGCTAACACTAAAGAGAGCTAGAGACGCGCTGGAACATATTAACCCAGAGTCCGATAAGGTCATATGGGTCCTGCCAATTCAAGGAGGCAAATACCTAGATCTAGTAGAGAGATCAGCTAAAGAAGCCGTTAAACTTCCATATAAAATGTACAGCATTGGAAGCCCCACCGTTTTCCTGGAAAAGTATATGTACGATGTAATTGGAGACATGGTTTACACGGCTAGAAAAACGCTTCCCTGGGGAAGACCACTGCACTTGTTCGGTGCAGGACACCCGTTAATTATTCCATATATGGTTGCACTAGGCGTGGATACCTTTGATTCTGCCTCATATATCCTATACGCTCGGGACAATAGGATAATGACTAGACGGGGCGTTCATAGGCTTAACTCTCTGGATTACATGCCGTGTGACACTGATGTATGCAATAAATACACTCCCAAAGAACTACTAGAGATGGATAAAAATGAACGGACAAGGCTTCTTGCACTCCATAATTTGCAGGTGATTAGTTCCGCGATAAGGGAAACCAAGCAAGCGATAAAAGAAGGGAGACTATGGGAGTTATTGAATGAGTACTCGAGAACCCATAAATCCACCTACAATCTATTCATGAAATTCAGGAAATACTATCCAATTATAGAGAAACACACCCCTATAACACTACCTAACCCCAGAGGCAGAAGGCTTATCGGTACAGAAAGCTTTTGGAACCCACTGGTCCTACGTCATATAAAATATCTCATCAATAAACATAACCCGAGGACAGAGGAGATAAATGTATACCCTCCCAGTTACGAGTTATGCGGTAGCATAGGAAAGCCAGGGGACTATGTGTTCATCCCGTATTTCGGAGTGGTCCCACTAGCATTATGCCGCTCATACCCCTACTCTCAGCACGAATACAGCATTAATCCCTCAACGGAAATATGCAATAAAACAAGCATGATACTATACGTCTTCACCCTCAAAAAAGGTATAAAGAAGATCACTTTTTACAGGACGAATGAAATACCATGCTATTACTATATAAGAAATAAGCTAAAGAAACAAGGCATAATGATAGAGGAAATTGGTTAAACGGTCTCTCTAACCCTTACAGCTTCACCTTTTAAACTGGTTTTCATAGCGTCACAAGACATCTTAGCTCTCCCTACACCGACAAGTTTACCCTCCTCGTCTACGAGGACTACCTCGTCTCCAGGTCTTATGTTGGTATCACAGTCTACTACCCCTGGAGCAAGCAGTGATCCTTTCAGATCTATACCACTTTCTATTACTACCTTGTTAAAAAAGGCTCCCAGCCCTTCATTGACAAGTTTAGCGAACATAGTTGTTATAGTGAACCATCCATCACTAGCTCTCAAAGTTAGAATTCTATTTCCATCCACGAACACGTATTTCAATCTGCCAGTCCTAGGGGATAATTCAACACTCAACGAATTCCTAGTCGAAATAAAGTCTCCTATAGATTCGTCGAATTGTCTTTCGAGTATAACTCTTATATGCTCCCTAATGTTATCATCTGCTGGAACAACATGTTTCCCCATCAATACCAGCTCTCCCCTGTACTAGGATATTGTTATTTGATAATTTTTAGGATCAGGTTTCTTGCTGAGAAGACTGTGGAGACCAAGGTAAAGGGAGGTTAGAGTATGTTTACACCATGCTCTTGCTTACTGTGTCTCTGAGATCCACGGTATTCCAATGTGTGATTCTTGCGGATAAAGTTAATTGCATATAAGAAGTCTTTCATCCTTACTGACTTCTTGTTCGCGCGCAAAGCATTGTACCCGGCTTCGGTGCAAACAGCCTTTATATCGGCTCCTGTGAATCCTTCTGTGAGCTCGGCTAGTTTATGGAAGTCGACGTCCTTGGCTAACTTCATTTTTCTAGTGTGAATCTTGAAGATCTCTATTCTCCCCTTGAGATCCGGTGCGGGTATCTCTATTACTCTGTCGAATCTCCCGGGTCTAAGCAGTGCAGGGTCCAGTATGTCTATTCTATTGGTTGCAGCTATAATTCTCACGTTATACAAGTCGTTGAACCCATCCATTTCTGCTAGAAGCTGCATTAAAGTGCGCTGAACCTCTCTTTCACCGCTCGTTCCAATGTCAAGCCTCTTGGCACCAATAGCGTCTATTTCGTCTATGAAAATGATCGCAGGAGCCTTCTTCCTTGCCAGCTTGAATACTTCCCTAACTATTCTAGCACCCTCCCCTATAAACTTCTGGACAAACTCTGAGGCCACTACCCTGATAAAAGTAGCGTTTGACTCGTGTGCAACAGCTTTAGCCAACAGCGTCTTACCAGTTCCCGGAGGACCGTAGAGCAGCACTCCCTTCGGCGGGTCTATGCCCAGCTCCTTAAATAGATCTGGTTTTGTCAACGGTAACTCTACTACTTCCCTAACCAGGCTTATTTCCTTTGATAGACCACCTATATCTTTATACGATACCTGTGGGCGCTCTATAACCTCCATTGCCTGTGCTATCGGGTCTTCCCTATCTTTAAGTACTTCAACTATAGTCGATCCACGCTGGTTTAAAGCTACTCTCACACCAGCCCTCAGCTCTTCTTTTCTTATTTTACTATCTATCTTTACGATTAAATTGGGGCCAGTAGTGCTTTTTACGACGGCTCGTTCACCATCGTCTAAAACCTCGAGTACCAAAGCTTCGATCAACGGTGGAGATACTAGCTTCTCAACCTCCTTCTTATAGTACTGCAGCTCCGCGGAGAGATTGGCGTTCTGCCTCATCAGTATTTCAAGCTGGGATCTAAGGCTAGCGTTTTCCGCCTCCAATTCTTTTATTTGTCTCATAATAGAACTCTCTGTTAACGTTATCTCGTCGTCGTTAGCCATTGACAAGCACTATTCACCAAATGTCTTTTAGTCATTGAAGCTTTATTAAAGGGTCGACCTACTATCTATGACGTATAATCCTAGTATCTACAGCGTGTTAATAACTTAATACCTTCAGATAATCCTCTTTTCCATGCGGAGGAGTGGAGGATTGACCAAAACCTTCCAAACATGCGAGCTGTGCGGAAGGCCTATTTATGGTAAAGCGTATAAGGTCGTGGTTGAAGGAGTCGAACTCACCGTCTGCGCTTCATGCTACCTGAAACTACTCAAGAATAAAGGACTAGCTAAAAAAGCCAAGGAGCAAGCTAAGCCCTCTAAACGAGCTGCCCAGCCTACCAGTAAGACTAGGCATGTGCGTAGGAATAAGGCTGAGAACTATGACATCGTAGAGGACTATGCGAGGAGAATAAGGGAAGCCCGGGAGAAATTAGGGCTAAGCCGTGCAGATCTAGCTAGAAAAGTTCAGGAGAGAGAGGTTACACTAGGAAAAATAGAGACTGGTAGACTCATGCCTACAATAGACCTGGCCCGGAGGCTTGAGAGAGTTCTCAAAATAAAACTATTGGAACCCGTAATTGACGATGAGGAAGAATCACCTGTTCACCCTAGTGACAAACCTAAATCAGTGCTAACTCTCGGCGATATAGCGGTATTGAAGAAGGATGAAGAGTAATGGGTAAAGTTCTCGTTATAGTTCCTAGATCAGAGAGAGACAACATGGATGAACTGTTAGCACTGCTAGATACTGCTGGCTACGATCCTGTTCACATAGTCCCAGTGCGCTCCGAAAACTACATTTCTAGAAGCAAACTGAATGAAATCGAGTATCTGCTAGGAGAGACTGATGTGGATCGAATAGTATTCTATGGAAACCCAAAGCCCTCGATAGTATCTAGATTAATGAAAGTGACAGGCAAAGACGTTATCGACCGGACTCTACTCATATTGGAGATCTTCAAAATGCATGCAGGCTCCAAAGAAGCGAAAATACAGATAGAACTGGCTAGGCTGAAGCATATTATACCGCTTGTCCGGGAGCTTGTTAGGAGGAAAAGAATGGGTGAAATGCCTGGGTTCATGGGGCCTGGAATGTATGACGTAGAAAAGTACTATAGACATATAAAGGCGAGGATAACCCGTCTCCGTAGGGAGCTCGCTAGAATTAAAACTAGAAGAGAAATAATGAGAAGAAACAGGCGTGGAATCCCGAGCGTGGCAATTGTAGGTTATGCAAGCGCAGGTAAAACAAGCCTGTTCAACAAACTGACGGGAGAGGCTAAACCTGTAGGTGAAGAATATTTCACCACCCTGCAAACAAAGCATAAGAGCGTCAAGTTCAAAGGGAGAAAAATAGTTTTTATTGACACGGTAGGGTTCATAAGAAACGTTCCCCCCGAGATTATCGAAGCCTTCCACGCGACGCTCGAGGAGACCGCTTCATCCGACCTCATAATCTTCGTCCTCGATGTATCCGAGCCTTTCGAAAAAGTAATGCAGAAGCTTGACGCCGGGCTGTCAGTTCTGTCTAGGATAGACGCTGACACGGTTCCACTGGTAATAGCATTAAATAAAATCGACCGTGCTAGGGCAAGTAACGTACGTAGGGTAAGAGAAGAGCTTGACAGCATAGTGTACCGGGAGACGTACAACGTATCAGCAGTAATAGAAGTTTCTGCGCTCACCGGGTGGAATCTAGATCGTTTAGTGGACACCGTTTATACTGAAATATCTAGGGATGAGTCTCTGGAAGGGGAAGAGATAATTGCCTATGGAGCATAGGGTTCATGTATTAAAACTTGACCACAGGCCGGAGAGGGATAAAAGGGTAACCACTCACGCAGCATTGGTATCACGCGCCTTCGGTGCATCCAAGTTCCTTGTATCAGGCGTATGCGATAGTAACATCAGAGATAATATTATCGAAGTGAATGAAAGGTGGGGTGGAACAATGGACTTCGAGTGTGTCACCAATCCATTATCCTATTGTAGAAAATGGCGTGAACAAGGAGGCCAAATAATTCACTTGACGATGTATGGCCTCCATATAGACGACGTTATTGATGAAATACGATCGAACCCTAGTAGTAAACTCGTTATAATAGGCGGGCCAAAGGTAGATCCCGTATATTATAAAGTAGCAGATTATAACGTAGCAGTCGGCAACCAACCGCACTCCGAGATAGCTGCTCTTGCAATATTCTTGGACAGGCTATTTAAGGGTAGAGAACTATATCTAGAATTTAGTGGAGGAACCGTGAAAATAATACCTACAGCGAGGGGCAAAAAAGTTGAACGGAAAGGACAATCATAGGAACAGTAAGGCAGATGAGAAAGAGATAATGAGGGAATTGGATGCCTTTATAAAAATCCTATTCTACAAGGAGAAAGTCTATAAAAGATCGTCAATTCTAGCGAACATAAAGCCAGAGGATGCAGCCAGGATATTCCGCATTCTATACGAGAAAGCCGAAGCCAAGGGGCTGAGTGATGAAGAACTAGAACAAATAACTGGAATGCGTGAAACCCAGATACGGAGAATCCTATTACTACTCCTCGAAAACAAGCTAGTAACCTACCAGCGGGGCAGAACTAAGACAGGTGAAACGAGATTCTTCTGGAGAATAAACAAGAGCACGCTCAACCTCATACTTCTTAACAGGAAGAAAAATGTTCTCGAGAAGCTCAAAGCCCGATATGAGTTCGAGTCAGAGAATGAAATATATGTATGCCCTAGATGCGGTGCCAGATACGCTTTCCCCGAGGCACTAGAATACGAGTTCACCTGCCCGAGATGTGGGAGCGAGTTACAGCTCGACGAGGACCGTGAGATCAACCTGAAAATACTTAGAAGACTTATCGATAGCCTGCAGAGGGAAATAGAGCAAGATGAAGCCCAGCTATAGGATGATAGACCTCTTCTCTGGGGCAGGCGGGTTCGCCAGAGGGTTTGAGGAAGCCGGGTTCAAAGGGTTACTCGCTATAGAAAACAATCCTCCTGTATCTAAGACTTACAAGGAGAACTTCCCTCATACCATAGTCCTTTCAGAGGACATAAAACGGGTTTCAATAGAGGAAATCAGGGATCTGCTCCGAGGCGAAGCCGACTCGTTAGATGCTGTTATAGCCAGCCCTCCATGCGAGCCCTTCACAGGTGCGAATCCGAAGAGACAGAAGCATCCCATTGACAGATTATACCGTGATCCCGCCGGTCAACTGTTTCTCCACGCTATACGAATAATAGGAGAACTGAAGCCTAAAGTCTTCTTCATAGAAAACGTGAAAGGAATAATGGCCGGGGAAATAGTGGAGGCTATAAAACGAGAGCTGGGAAGATACGGCTACAGGGCTGTTCATTTCAACATTTTAAAAGCAGAGGACCACGGGGTTCCCAGCCGGAGGACAAGAGTGTTCGTCTCCAACATAAAAATCGAATTAGAAAAAGAAAGGAAAATAAGTGTCAGAGAGGCACTAGAAGGGCTTCCCCCGCCCGGGTCACCATACCCACCAAACCATGAATACACTACTATATCACCGAGAAAGCTCAAGAGAATAAGAGGGTTAAAATGGGGTAAGAGCCTCATAAAATATACTGGAGCCGGGGGACGAAAGCTCCCCAACATGATACGGCTCAACCCACGGGAACCGGCGCCTACTGTACTGGGCTCGTCCCAGTTCATCCATCCCTACGAGGATAGGCTTCTCACCGTGAGAGAGCAAGCTAGGCTCATGGGTTTTCCAGACTATCACGTATTCCTAGGAAGCAGGGACATACAGTACAACCAGGTAGGGGAGGCTGTCCCTCCGCCGCTCTCCTATAGAATAGCTCTCAAGGCCATTAAGGCGTTGGAGACAGGTATCTCAAACCTTTAAACCTGTAATACCGAGTGATATCAAGAGGGTTAGAGGGGAATGAACGGCGTGAGGAATGTAACACTGGTGCTTAACAATACTTCCAGCCCTAGCAGAGTTATTGATTTCATCAGAATAGGCGCGGCTATGGGGGTAAAAGAGTTCGCATACACGAAAGTATATGGTGCAGCTGCTCAGACAGGTATTCCCGACGCATTCAAATTTGCATACAAGAACGGGTTGTCCCTCATTGTCATGCCGACTCTAGAAGACTTCTTGGAAACAGTGGAGCCAGACCTACTATTACTGTTTACAGGGAAAGGCGAGGAGCTCTCAAAGGTTCTAAACGCTAATAGAGACAAGAAACGGGTCAGCCTTGTTTTCGACGGGTCTGACGCGGGTTTCGATCCTGTGGAGCGTAAGCTTGGAGTACAGGTATACCTTGAGGATGTCCCGGGAGGGCTCCCGGTTGTTGCCGCCGCGTCTCTTGCACTATATGTTTTGAATAAAAGCGGTGAACTCCGAGTTGAAGGCTGATACTATACTAGACCTGCTTCAAGAAGCTAAGGATTACTCTAGTATAGCGCTCGACTTATCATTCTACAGCCTCATATGGAACGATAAGAGAGCCGCGCTCGAGGTCTCGAATGTAGAGAAAATAATAGACAAAATGTGGCGGCGGTTACTGTATAAGATAATGCTAGCCGCCAGGTCTCCTTCGCAAGCCCGTGACATGGTTTCACTGGGCAATCTGGGTGTCGCGTTTGACAGGATAAGCAATGCCGCGGGGGACATAGCTGGAATAGTCCTCCAAGGCCTCAGTGTGAGCCAAGCCGTCAAAAACTCCCTGTTAAGGGGAGAGGAAACAGTAGCCCTAGTGAAAACGGTGAAAGCTCCCAAGGAAAGCATATCAATATCTGAAATAGAAGAGAATGTCTCACGTATAGATGTACTCCTGGTGAAAAGGGACAGGGAGTACATCCTAGCTCCAGACCCCTCTTTCAAGGTTAAAGTCGGCGATCTACTAATAGTCAGAGGCACACTCGACGAGATAGAGGATCTAGCCAGGTTCCTAGGAGACGAGGACACCGTCGACCTTGTGACAAGGATAGAGGAGTCAGAAGAGGCTGATCCACTGGCCGACCTTGTCTTAGAAACATACAATCTGGCGTCACTGATGATGGACTTAGCCTTCCACTCAGTGTTCAACCTAGATAAAACGGCTGCTGTGGAAATAGTGAATATGGAGGAAGACCTAGACCAGATGTATGTAGACCTACTCGCCACGTCATACAAAGAATACCGTGACAAGCCAGAGTATGGGCCAGCTATAGCCATACTTGCAAAAAGCTTGGAAAGCCTGGGAGATGCTGCTAAACTATTAGCGATGACAGTACTGGAGGGCTCAGTACATTTTATCGTGGAGGAGGCTGGTGAGGAGAGCCGGGAAACAGTTATCAGGGTTCAGTATACTAATGGAGAGAAACCCCTTGAGGAACTCTCACTCTCCGATATGGGGGGACTGGTTCTAGCCGTGTACCGTTCCAGGAAATGGATCCCCCTCCCACCAGAGACTTTCCTCCTAAAAGAAGGGGACGAGCTCCTCGTCAAGTTCTATATACTAACAGATGAGGCGGAGGACAAGATTTACAAGGAACTACGGTCTAAGTCTCTAATACCATTAGAGGACTAGAAATGGTCCGAATAAACCCCTCGCTCTGCGCAAAATGTAAGGGCTACAAGAGACTATGCGGTCTCCCATACTGCCCGCTACTCGAGAGGTATAAGTGGCAAATAAAGAGTATACAGTTCATAAAGAACCAGGACCTAGAAGCCCCAACTCCGCCTTCGATTCTAGTCGGAGAACACGGGTACCCTAAAGTTAACATTTACTTCACAACAGCCCCGGGATCCAGTTCCCCGTCCCTGCACGACGACCCGGTTACATGGGCCCGGAACAGGTTCTCACTAAGGAGAATCATTGCACTCAGATCCCAGACAGTCTCCGGGTTAATCAAAGCCAGGGCAC
>JALUZI010000005.1 GCA_027012045.1 Desulfurococcales archaeon | reverse complement strand
GGGTCATAATGGTCCCTATGGAAGAGGCAGTGGCCAAGTATCCAGACCTGGTTAAGCAGTACTTCAGCAAGATATACCCCATGGCTGACCATAAGTTCGCTGCCCTCCACTACGCCTTGTGGAGCGGAGGGGCCTTCGTCTATGTCCCTAAGGGGGCTAAGATCACCGAGCCTATTGAAGCATTCTTCCTCATAGGCCAGAGCCTCGAAGGACAGTTCGAGCACACAGTCGTCATCGCTGAGGAGGATAGCTTCATCCACTTCATAGAGGGTTGCAGTGCGCCTATGCTCAAGAGGTATAGTTTCCACGATGGTGCGGTAGAGCTTTACGCTCACAAAGGTAGTACTATCAAGTTCACAACTATACAGAACTGGAGTAAGAACGTTGTGAACTTCAACAACAAGAGGGGGATAGCCGAGGAGAACGCGCGGATCGACTGGATCGAAGGTGGGCTGGGAAGCAAGATAACCTACACGTACCCCAGCACTGTCCTCAAAGGAGCTGGGAGTTCATCCTCCAGCATAGTCATACAAATGTCGAAGGGCCCATACATCAAGGACAGCGGCTCGAAAATGTACCACCTCGCCCCGAACACTAGGAGCAAGATTATCAACAAGAGCATAAGCGTCGACGGTGGAGTCAACATTTACAGAGGTCTAGTCAAGATTAACAAGGGGGCAGTACACGCTAGGAGCCATGTTGAATGCCAGAGCCTAATACTAGACGACCACAGCTACGCCTACACTTACCCCCATAACCAGGTTGAGGAGCCCACAGCAGTTGTAACACACGAAGCAACAACAGGGAGGATAGGTGAGGAGCAACTATTCTATCTGAGGCAGAGAGGGCTGACCGAGCAGGAAGCCACCAGCCTGCTCGCCATAGGCTTCATCGAGGACGTAATGAAGGATATGCCCTTCGAATACGTGAATGTACTCAGGAAGGTGATAGAGGTTGAGTTCAGTAAAGTCGGCGGGCTTGGATAAGCCTCTCATAGGATTACCCGTAAGGGAAATAAGGTCTCTTGCACCTAGCATACCAGTACAAAAGTACGGTGACTCACCTACGGTCAAACACTACACGGACTGGTCTAAACTACTCGTCATAGAAACCACGGATAACGCTGAGGAGAGCGTTAGTGGACTGCTGAGGG
>JALUZI010000004.1 GCA_027012045.1 Desulfurococcales archaeon | reverse complement strand
TGGGCTCCGTATACACGGGTGTGCTCTATGTCTGCGGTGCTACTAGGCCCAGATATCACGTTTAGATATGTGGGTGGGAACAGGCCTGCATAGGCCGCTTGGACTAGGACAGTCTTGTATGCATCTATTATAGTAGGAACTATTTTCTCTACTCCGGTTACAACTATATGCTTCTCCGGTAGCCCTGTTACTAGCCTTATATTGCCCTCGTTCTCAACGAGGAATATTGCCCCCGTATCTGCTGCCACAGCGTTGGCACCACTTATCCCCACGTCTGCCCTGGTGAACTTCTCCCTGAGGAACCCTCGGACGAACCTGACCATCCTCTCAGGCGGATCGTTCTCGGATAAGTCTGCTCCAAGCTTGTCCCGGAGTAGCTTGGCAACCCTCTCCCTCGTTAAGTGTATTGCTGGGGCCGTGGTGTGCATGGGCTTCCCGTGCTCCAGCTGTATGAGCAGTTGGCCCAGATCCGTCTCCCATACCTCGTTACCGTTCTCCTCCAAGTACTCGCGGAGCCCTATTTCTTCTGCAACCATACTCTTAGACATGACGACTGTTTTACCCGTACCTACTATGCCGAGTATCAACCTGCGGGCTTCACCGGGTGTTTCTGCAAGGTATGGTTTAGCGTTAACCTTCTCCAGGCTCCTCATAGCCCTCTCGATATACTCGTCGAGATTGTCTATGACACGGTCCTTAGCCTCTCTAACCTCCTTGGCCACCCGTTTTATCCAGGGATAAGCCTCTAGTATCCGTGGAACCTTCTCCTCAGCACTCCTCGCGGCCCTCATCACTCCCTCCTGGAAGGAGGGATCCTCAAGTGCACGGTGTATCTCGTCTAGTACCTCGCTTAGAACCTTATCGGGGTCAGCTTCACTCAACGCTCAAACCTCTTCTAGACATTTTAGGGAAGGGCATCCGCTAGGTAGAGCGCTATATCCCTAACAGTTTCGTTTTCGCTGGAAGCCCTTGACAGGTTCGCGTAGCATATGGGGCATAGTGTGACTATTCTACTGGATTTCTCCCTTAGCTCGCCTATCCTGGTCTCCGCTACGCGGAGAGCCAGTTTGGGGCTGATTGACTCTACTGGTCCTCCGCAACAGTAGGTCATTTCCCGGGTTCTCCTAGGCTCCAGCACCTTGTACCCAGCGGCC
>JALUZI010000003.1 GCA_027012045.1 Desulfurococcales archaeon | reverse complement strand
ACTGCCAACAGTCCCGCATATCTACGTACAGTCAAAGCGGATACTGGGTAAGATGCTGTCTGGTAACATCTAGTTCCCCGGAGGGTTGTCATGGTGTTAATGCCTTTATAGCTGTCATATATGCGATAGCGTAGAGTGTCACAGTAACGATACCAGTCACGATGATTGCTGTGTAGGGGTCCACGGTCTGCCAGGTATTATACATCCCGTACCTGATTGAGTCGGTTATGTATAGGGATGGGAATGCCAGGGTGAGCTCCTGCATCCACCTGGGGAGGAGTGCTTGGGGTATGACCATTCCGCCGAAGAATATCATTGAGAACCTTGCTATGTTGAGGGTTGCAACAGTCTTCAACGGGTCTAGCAGTAGGGCTATGAGGATGCTCATCAGCGAGTAGAGGAGGGAGGAGAGTATTATAGACACTGTGAAGTAGGCTGTGTGAATAACTATCAGGTGCCCCGTCAGGAGGTAAACGGAGAGAGTTGAGACGAGTACTCCCAGCAAACCGTAGAAGACTCCTCCTAGGGACTTCGACACTACAAGGTCTGACCCTGAGAGAGGGGCGTATACCAGCCTGTTGATAGACCCGTTCATCTTTTCGAAGCTAACAGACACCTGTGCCATGCTGGTGGAGGCGAATAAGAGGCTCACACTGAACATTGCCGGAACCATAACCGTCTCCCCATAGGATTTCACAGTCAAGGTTAGCAGGGCAATGATGGCTATGGGGAAGAGGAACCCCCAGCTCAGCACCGGTGCCTTCAAGTAGTATTGCTTCAAGTCCTTCAGGAAAATGGCTGTTATCCTGGGCATCCTCAACCAGCCCCGCAGGTGCAGCTGCAGTTTTCTCCAGACAGGCTAGTCTGCCTGATGTACTTCTTGAACACATCCTCCCAGGAAGCCGGTATTATGTCAATGTCAACCACAGTGACCCCCAGCCTCTCAGCCCTACCCCTAACGATGTCTATGTAGCCCAGCGGATCCAGAGTGTATGCCTCCAAGTAATCCTTCCGGTAAACCGGCTCTCCATCCACGAGGTCCTCTACGGATTCAACTATGTCCTTCCACTCGGATATGCTCAGCGGCCTGTTGAACCTTGTTTTTACCCGTTTACCCATCCCCAGCACGCTCCTCAGCCTGGAAGGCTCTCCCTCAT
>JALUZI010000002.1 GCA_027012045.1 Desulfurococcales archaeon | reverse complement strand
AGACGCCAGGTTGTGGTGGACCGGCCGGGATTTGAACCCGGGGCCTCCCGGATGCCAACCGGGCGCTCTTCCAAGCTGAGCTACCGGCCCTCCGCTCGCGCGGCGTGATATTCACTCTGTTCTTGGATAGTTTATATTTTTTCCAGGGGGTAGTCCGGGCTATAACTCACCTTCTGTACTGCGGCGGCATTCGACTCTGCGGTCACCCCGGCCTTTCACGGCTGTTCATCGGCCGGGACCCTTGCTCCGCGGGGGATGCCCGTTTCACCGCTCCCCCTAGGGTGCTCTGAGGGTTGCTGCCCCGGCTGTTGCCAGCGGGGCCTCTCCTCTTCACAGGCATCTCCTAGGGGACGTGTCGTTTCTGTGGCATTGCCACGGGTCTCCCCGTACCCCTTGCGGGGTCCCGCTGCCGTGGGGAGGGTGAAGTTTCCTCAGGCCTTCAGGCCCGTGGGCCGCCAGCCCGGTCTACCCCCTCTTGTGTCTTCGTTTGTTGTTGTGTGCCTATATTTTTACCAGTGTATTCCAAGTATTGGTGTTCCGGTGGATTACTGTTGGATGTGGCTAGGCTGTCAGGGTCGTTGAAGTGGCTGGCTAGGACGGGGTGGATGCAGAGGGGGGTTCCTCAGTCTATGGCTGAGAGCGTTTCCCAGCATTCCTTCGAAGCTGCTCTTATAGCACTGGATATCGGGTTCACGCTGGAGGGCATGGGTTTGCGTGTTGACCCGTTTAAGGCTAGTGTTCTTGCTTTGATACATGATATTGCAGAGGCTGTGGTAGGGGATATTCCGAAGTGGAGTAGTTCTAGGATGGGTGGCTCGAAAGATTCCTTGGAGGCTGAGGCGGTGGAATCCTTCAATGTTAACCGGGGGGTTAAAGACCTGTATATCGAGTATCAGCGAGGGGATTCGTTGGAAGCGGCTATCGCCAGGTTATCAGATTATTTGTCGACATGCATCCAAGCGCGGAGGTACATTGAACTCGGTTTCGATGTTAGGGAGATATATAAGAGTATGCGAGAGGCGGCTTTCAACAAGGCCTCATCCTGTTGTCCTCAGATAACCGAGTATATAACTGGTTTGTGCCGGGAGTAGGCACCTATACTATGCTTTTTTGCCTGTTGCTTCTATGATCATTACTCCTATCATGCGGTTCTCTACATTCACATTTTTG
>JALUZI010000001.1 GCA_027012045.1 Desulfurococcales archaeon | reverse complement strand
AGGCTACTATGACTGGCGAAGGTACGGGTAACGCGCCTCCACCGATAACGGTGGCTTTTACCGTTATCCTCGAAGAGGACTCCTCCTCGTCTTTCGGAACTCCGTTTATTTTATAGTCGCGATTCAGGTTGCTCTCATAATAATATGTGACCTCCAGGATTGCCTCTCCGTAATCACCGTATCCTGCTATTCTGACAGAGCCTATTAGGTACATGTTGTGTGTGTAGCGCCCTTCATGGAGGTTGACCTCATCGGGTATATGGACATATTCAATTGACCTAGACTCGGAGCTGAGGGTCACGGATAAAGGATCAGACGTCCAGTTGACATCATAGGAGGGGAACTCGGCTATCCCCCAATGATAAGCGTTGTCCGTGTACTTTGACGCTGACTGCGGGTCACTATAGTATCTGGGCACATCTAGGCCTAGACTCATGGCTAGCCGAGAGACCTGATCCCTTAGCTGTAGGGGGGCATAGCTCCATATTATAGGCTGGTTTGTCTCTAGGAACCTCCAGTACTCCCCGTTAACCTCAAAGCTATACTTGAGGCTCATCACTAGTCGGCCGTCGAGAGTTCTCACTCTGAGGTACAGGTTGAAGGATCCACTATAGGCTGAGGGGTTTATGCCTACTATAACAATGTTACTCTCCAGGGTATCTAGAGGGTTGTTCAGATCTATCAGTGACTCATAGTGTGGAGTAGGGTAGAGGGGGATGGGTACGGGGAACTCCGTGTTATAGTTCCATTTAACGTAGCTAGGGGAGTAGATATATTTCTCCTGGAGGCCCCCTGGAAGGACTTCCCTAGGGATAACATAGTCCATCTTCACCGGGTAAAGGACTCCTACCTCCGGGTTATCAATCTCCCATTCCACGAGGAACTTCACTCGTCCAGCAACATCCCCTAGGTTGAGATCCGTGTTCTCCCTGGCAATTCTGAGGATATCACTCAGCAGCCTTCGGTAGTTGTCACCAACGTTCCATGGAAAACCGCCTGCCTTCACGTCTGGCGATGATCCAGTCTCCTCGTAGTATTTAGCGTAATAAGCCTCGAGTACGTTGGGGGGACCGTGGAACTCTTGTTTCACAGTCCGGTACCATATAAAACCATTCTCCTTGTAGGGGACGTATTCACTAGTACTCCACGTCTCATAGTCCAAAAGGTCGTCTAAACCTATTAGTTGGGAGGCCCTTTCAACGCCTGCTAGGGCTTCCAAGAGGAGTGTTGGAGATGCCACGAATATGTATGCCTCTCCCTTAGGAATACTCATGGCAGACCCGTTCGGAGGGCTAGCAGTTTCTGATACTGGCCTGTAAACCTCGCGTATCCAATAGGAGAGCTCTTCACCCTTCGACTGGAACAATGGAGCAAGTGATCCAGGGTCAATAATACGGTTATACCTATAAACCTCCACTATAACAGGCCTATCCGCAAGTTCTCTAACACCACTGGAAACACCTGTTGAGACTGCTTTAGAAGCACTCGATAGTACTGGTGATGATACCATGGCGAGTAGTATAAGGAGAGAAACCAGGATCCTAACCCTGGATCCCACTTTAACTCCACCGTCACCACCCATAACCAGATATACTAATTAAGGTTGGGTTTGACGTAAGAAATCAGACTGGGTAAACGGTTTTATAGACGACGAATAGAATTTTGTCTTCCTCCTGAAACTCGTGGATTTATAAACTAGGAATCCCCGACTTTATCCATGCTGTTTTTCGATTCAACCAGAGTGAAGTGGTGAGGAAGGCTATAGAGCAGGTGATAATGGAGGAAGCCAAGCTCCATGGGAAGGATAGGACTAGAATAGTCTGGGCTTCGCTCAAAATGGATGAGCTAAGGCGCAGGGTGGAAGGTTAGAGTAGTGTGGAAGAGATCAAGAAATGGAAGATGAGAAGAGGAAGGTAATGGTCGACGCCTCGGTTGCCGTAAAATGGTTTGTCGAGGAGGAATATACAAGAGAGTCCCTAATGCTGAGAGTATTGTAGCCAAAATAACAATCATATGTCTAATTTTACACTGTTAGTGGAAAAGAATGAAAATACGCTTTAATATCAAGATATTAATGGTGGTTGAGAGCAGCATATTCTACCTTATTAACTTATAATTTTCTGTAATTTCCTCGTAGTCGCCGGGTTGATGTAATGTCTATTCCCGCTATGTAGATGCCTATTATGGATCCCAAAAGAATTGTTTGTATCCTGAATAACATTTTTAGGCTCGGCTCGAATACTGGTGTGATCCTGTAAGAGATGAAGGTTATCATTACCACAATAATAAGTGCGGCAACTGTTGCGATATGTACTCTTTTAATTAATTTTGCTGTATCATCCCCAGAGCTAGCCAGCGATTTGTATATCTCTAGCTTTCCTCGTATGTATGCCTTGTTAAATAGTGTAAATGCGTACACTAACACAAATAGGGATATGGCGATAAGAATCATTTCTACATAAACAATCGTACACCCGGTGTTTACCAGGCTAGACTTGAGCGAGGTTGTCACTAAGTCTACAACAACATAATTTACGCTATATGTCCGGAGCTGCCTGACTAGATCGTTCTTGAAACTCTCTATGAAATGTGTGTTGGAAGGAATGTCGCGGGGTTCTTTGCTGAACATATATATTATTATAGTCATTGCCGGATTATTGCTGTCCCCTTTATTGACGATATAGCTATTTAGAAACTCGTCGATGTGTGTGCCTATATATAGATAGGAGTTTCCAACTCCTCCAAGCATTCTAACGGCACTATATAATGCATCCGTGTACATGTTACTGTAATTCTCTACAACTGTAACGGGTATTGTCTGACCGTTCAGCGATAAATTACCATTTGTATATTTAATGTTATGCGACTCGTTCGTAGGTATGGACTCCAGCTTTATCAAACACTCTGTAGAACCACACGTAGGCCTTAAGTCGAATTCAAAAGTACTGAAAAGCACTGGTTTCGATGGAACGAGCACTATAACAGGTTCATTATCTAGGACTCCCCGAAGCCCATATATTGAGCCATCCTTTAAGTAAAACTCCAATTTATCCCTAGAATATTTATTGGACAAATCATTCACACTCCTCAATATTTTCAATTCAATGGTCTTGTTCAAAGAACCGGAATAACCAACGATCAGGTGAGGTTTATCCAAAGAAAGAATAGTACCATATTCCTCATTCAACTGATAATTGAAATAAATGCCTACAGCAAGGAAAACAAATGAAACCAATACACCAAACATGAGATATGCCAATACACTAGGAAATAGGTTTTTATCTAAATTAGATGACACTCTACATCACCCAAATTATTACATGTCACTAACAATGCATCTTATTTTATTTACGACTAATCATTCCACGATAGTTAACCACACACTCCTATTAACACCATAGAAACCCTATTGAAACCAATTCGGTCTTATCGAACTGTTCTGTGACTAGTTTTTGTAATGAATAGTAAAGTGTTTGTGAAAGATCGGCCGGGGTTCACAGATCCGGACCCTTGATCCGCAAGCCTGATATTTAAAGATCGTCTCAATGCTTTCTATTTAGGATATAAGGATACTGCATAAGGGACGTCGAGCATCCCGGTCGTAAAGTCTTTTGACCATTAAAATGGATAATTAGACATGGGGCCTGAGATATGTCTAAGGTCGTGAAGGTGAGATATGAAGGAGGCATGTTTAAACCTCTTGAACCAGTTGACCTGGATGAGGGTGAGGAGGTTCTCATAACGATAAAGCGTGATGTTAGAAAGGTTCTAGAAAAGTATAGGGGGGTCCTTGGGAGATCCTCGATTAAGGAACTGTTGGAGCTCGAGGAAGAAGCTCATTGGCAGTAAAGCGAATCTACATTGACACAAGCTTCATACTAGCGATACTCCTTGAAACAGAGAAAAGTGACTTGGCTCAGCAGGTTCTGGAAACTTATGGTAAATACAAATTTGTGATTTCCGGAATCGCGGTTAACGAAGCCCTCTATGTCGCTACATACGAATATTATATGCAGAGGGGAGTGATTAAGGGAAGACATAGTCTGAGAAAGTTGATTGCAAAGCAAGGATATCCCCGGGAAGTGATTGACATACTAGACTCCTTGTTAAAAGACCTAAATGTAGAAATAATAAACGACTTCTTTGATTATACCGAATATCTTAAGATACTGCAAGAATATAAACTCCTCCCGAATGATGCGCAGATAGCGCTAACCTGCATGAACCGAGGCATCAAAACAATTCTCACCTTTGACGATGACTTCAAACGGGTGCCATGGTTGACCGTTACTCCATAAGGGATTCCAGCGAGTCGACCTAGTATTCTCAGTGCCGTGAGACAAATCCGAGTTTACGACGGTTTTCATAAAGAGAAGTATATTTGTGTTGCAAGGAGAGAAGACGAGGATGACGTGGCTCAATTCCTCCCAGTAACAATAGGAGGACATGAAACCCTCTCAAGGCCATGAGACTTCACAGGCAGTGACAGATGAGGTTCCTAACTAAGGAGCATGAGACTGAGGACTAGATACTAGCTATTAGTACCTAATGTATCTTATAGGATCCCGTGTAGGAGTTATTGTGAAATAACCCTTATTTAGCAGGGAAAATGAGGTTTATTTAGCCTGCTCTGACTGGAACTGTCCAGTATCCATCGCTGTTTTGGACTCCGAATATTATCGCAGGAGGCATCATT